>CAINLT010000142.1 GCA_903850505.1 uncultured Myxococcales bacterium
CCGCCTGCGCAAGCCACCACAGCCAGGCCGTCCCCATACGGCCCGATGCCGGGGCGAGGACCGCGCGCAGCGCGACCGCAGCCCACCCCACGCACTTCCGCCCTCCCCACCAACAGGTGCCCGAGCCAAGGAAAGGGGAGTCCGAGGGGAAAACCAGCCGCATGCAGGTTTTCCCCTCGGATCGCGAAAGAAAACCAGCTCTATCCATCAAAACAAGCTCGCGCAGCCCAAGCCCGCGCCGCAGGCGCACGCCCGAGTCCCACCCGCCGCCTACTGCCCAACGCCCATTCGGGCCAAGACATCCCGGTTCTTCACCGCCGCCCCGCACCCCGGGCACCGTTGCGCCGCCATCGCAAACGCCTGCGCCGCGGCCGGCAAATCCCCCAACCGCAGGTGCGCAATCCCCAGATTATACCAAGCCGACCAACCTGCCCCGCGCACCGTTAGCCCCGCCAGGAGGTCCCGCGCCAGCTGCGGCTGCTTGGCATACAGCTGCGCCGCGCCCCAGACCTCCGTCACAAGCGGGTCAGCCGGGTCCCGCTTCGCCGCCTCCGACGCATCGCGCAGCCCCGTCGCCAGGTCCGGCGGATTCGCGTGGAGTGCCGCCTGTGCCCGCAGCGCCAGCACCAGCGGCGTCACCGCATCGCCTTCCAACCGCGCCAGTACCTGCTGCGTCTGCGGCCACTGATCGCGCCGAGCCGCCAGCAGCGCTTGCAGCAGCCACTTCTCCTTGCCGTCCAGCGCCTGCGGCACAAGTTCTTCCGCGCGCTGCCAATCGCCGACGTTCCACGCCAGCGTCGCCATTCTGAGGTGATCCTGCGGCGTCATCGGCGCCAGCGCCTTCGCTTCCTGCCACGCCGACTGCCACTGCTTCTCGGCCATCAGCACCGCGAGCTGCGCTTGGTGAAAGGCCGCAACCGTGTCTTCCTGATCGTCCGCCTTCAGCGCGCCGGCCGCCAGCCGCGTCCGAGCCAGCGGCACGTCGCCTTGCCACAGCGCCCACATCGCGGCAAAAGCCGCCACGCGCGCATCGGACGCCTCGCTCTTCACCAGCTTGTCCAGCAATTCCTGAGCATCCGCACGGCGTTCCGGCACCGCGGAC
Organism: uncultured Myxococcales bacterium; assembly: GCA_903850505.1. Taxonomy (GTDB): domain Bacteria; phylum Myxococcota_A; class UBA9042; order UBA9042; family UBA9042; genus CAIYBN01. The sequence goes on from CAINLT010000142.1 coordinate 1,103, forward strand.
ATCAGCCGAATCCGGTTCAGCATCGCGCCCGTGTACTTGCCCAGCCGGCTCGTCGCATCGGTGTATTTGCGCAACGCCAACGTCGATTCGCCCTTCTGCTCCAGCGTCCAACCGTCGCGCCATGCGTCCACTGATCGCGATGCCGTGCAACCCGCCGTCACGGCGAGCAGCAGGCCAACAGTCAAAGCCTGAATCACTCTCGTCATTTCTCGCCTCGTCCGGGCCGCAAATGCGCCAGCGCCTGCAGCGCAAAATGGCCGACTGACGCCAGCGTCGCGCGCGGGTCGTCCCACGCCATCACCGCATCCGTCTGCGCCCACGCTTCCTGCCGGAGCGCGTGCATCACCGCCCCCACGCCGCCCGCCTGGCCCAGCGCCACAACGTCGCGCAGCCCATACGTCCACGCCACACCGTTGGCCTGCGGCGCGATCGGCGTCTGCGGCACCCCGGCCAATTCTTCCACGTGCGCCTGGATCAAGTGCGTTCCCGCCGCGCGACACAGGTCGTACCACAACGTCGGCCGCGGGTTGATTTCAATCAGGCGCCACCGGTTCGTCCGTTCGTCGCGCTTGAATTCCGTCCCGCACAGCCCGCGGTAATCCAGCGCCGCCACCACGTCCGCGGACAACTTCGCGACTTCCGGCAGATCTTCCGTCACCACGCGCGATCCCGAGCCAAACTGCCGCGGAAACTGGCGAATTTTGCGCGCCGTCAGCACGTGACGGACACGCCCTGTCTCATCCGTCCACACTGCGCCCACGCCGAGGTTGCTCTCCGGCCCCGGCACCAGCTCCTGGAGCACCACCGCGGACGGGTCGCCGACGATGTGCGTCATCGCGTGCTCCAGTTCCGCCAGCGTCGTCGGCACCAGCAGCTTCTGGCCGCTCAACCGATCGCGCCACTTGTGCCCTGCCCGCGGCTTCACGATGCACGGCAGCCCCACGTCCTTGGCAAACGCGCGCACGTCGGCCATCGAGGCCGGCTGGAACGTCGCCGGCACGTCGATGCTCAGCGCCCGGCAGCGTTGGGCAAACGCCGACTTGTCCAACAGCATCCCCGCGCGCTCTTGCGTATAGCCCGCGGACACGCGCACGTGCGGCAGCAGGCGGTCGCGCTGGGCAATCACCCACTCGCAGGCATCGTCCGCGGCGGGCACCAGCACAACGGGGTGATCCTGTCGGCTGGCAAACTGCGCCAGGTCGTCGGCCAGCTGCGCGTCGAGCGGACGGTTGCTGAATTCCGGGAGCAGCTGCACGTGGCGGCTGTAGCGTCCCGGCCGCGAACGGTCCGCGTCAATCCCGATCACTGGACCGAGCGGCGACACGTCGCGCGCCACCGCAAGGCCCGTGCCCGTCAGGGAAACCGCGATCGTGGTGAGCAGGTTGGGATGGCTGTGGCCCATGGACAGAGACTGCTCCAAACGCGTCAGTTGGGCAAATCGTCGGGCGTGCGGACGCGGCCAGCGGCTTCGTCTTCGCTGACGCCGTCGCGTTCCGTGGCGTCGGGGCCGACGGGCACGCGGTAGCTCTCGCTCAACCAGTCGCCGAGGTCGATGAGCCGGCAGCGTTCGCTGCAGAACGGGAACGCCTTGTTTTCGGCGCGCGGCGCGCTGGGCTTCTTGCAGGTGGGGCAGCTGATGGTCATGGCGTCACTCGTAGTTCAGGGCATCGACGACCGGCACGCGGGCCGCCACTCTCGCCGGATAGATCGCCGCCAGCACCCCGACGACGACGAGCGCGGACGCGTACAGCAGCGCGAGGTGCACAGGGAAATTCAGCGGCACGTCCCAGCCCGTGTCCTGGGCATTGACGACCTTGAGGATGATCAGCCCATTGACGGTGCCCACGACGATGCCAATCGCCGCGCCGATGAGCGCCAGAATCAGCGACTCCTCCAGGATCACCCGCACCAGTTGGTTGCGCTTCATGCCGACCGCGCGCAGCACGCCGATTTCACGCATCCGGTCGAGGATCGCCGTCAGCAGCGTATTCACGACCGACAGCAGGGAAATGAAGATGGTCACGAGCTCCAGGGCGCGCGTGATGCTGAACAGCCGGTCGATCATCTGGCCAATCTCGTCGCGAAATTCGGCGTTCGTCAGCGCGAACAGCCGGTACTGCTTGCCCCACTTGGCCAGCACCTGCTCGCGCACAACCTTCGGATCGACGCCGGGCTTCATGTACGGCTCAAACGTGTCGACTTTGTCGTCGTCCCAATGCTTCAGGTAGAGCGCGCGGTCCATGAACACCGCGCCCTGGTCGCTGGAATAGTCGCGCATCGCCGCCAGCACCGGGAATTCGACGAGCCCGTGTGCGGTCTGCAGGCCAATCGTCTCGCCCGGATTCGTGCCAAAACGGTGGGAAAGCGTCTCGGAAATGACCACGCCCTCGCCCGCCGTCAGCCGCGAAGTCACGGTCTTGCAGTCGCCGGCGCAGCGGGAAATGGGCCACGCGGACGTGTGCTGGAAGCGGATCTTGGTCTGCAGGCTGAGCAGCAGCACGCGGGCGCTCTTGAAATCGACGTTGCGCAGCCGGACGGTGTCCACGGACGCGACGCCAGGCAGCTTGGCGATCTCGGCCGCGAGCGCGAAGTCGACCGGCTGGTTCTTGATGCCGCCCATGTTGGCGTTCGACGTGATGAACAAATCCGCGGGCACCGTCTGCTCAATCCACGTCTGGATGCTGTGGCGAAAGCTCGTCGTCAGGATCGCGCTGCCCATCACCATCGACAAGCCGACCATCAGCGACGCGACCGTGACCGCCGACTTGTTGGCACCGCGCGTCACGTTGTCCGCCGCCAGCCGCCCCTCGATGCCGCCAAAGCGCGTCGCCAGCGGCCCGAGCACGCGCGTGAGCAGCAACATGAGCCAGCGCGACAGCAGCGTCGTTCCGAGCACGATCAGGAACATCGCCATCAGGCCAAAAACCGGAAAGCCACCGATCGGCGGGCCTTGCGCGACAAGCGGCGCGAGCGCGTAGCAGCCCAGCGCGCCAAACTCGCGCGCCTCCCAGCGCAAAGTCGGCACGCCGCGGAAGTCGAACGCCACGGTGCGAATCGTGTCCACGGGCGACAGCCTGCTGGCCTGCCACGCCGGCAGCAGCGACGCCAGCCCGGAAGACACCGTGCCCAGCAGCAGGCCAAAGAACATCGTGCTCCACGCCACGCGGGTTTCCTGAATGTGCACGCGCAGGTACAGATCGGTCACCGACTGCGCCGACGTTTCCATCATCCCGCGCGCCAGCACGCCGCCCAGCGCCAGACCGAGCAGCGAACCGCCGAGGCCAAAGATCAGCCCTTCCACCGTAAACAGCGCAACGATCTGCCGTCGCGTCGCTCCCGCCGCCCGCAAGATGCCGATCTCTGAGCGCCGCTGTGCCACCGTGATCGACAGCGTGTGGTAAATGAGGAACATCCCGACGATCAGCGCCACGCCCGCGCCGATCGCCAGCGCCAGCTTGAAGGACTTCAGCAGTTGCTCCTGCCGCGCCTGCCGCTTCCCCGGCCTCTCGACGTCGTACTCCTGGCCCACCGCGCGCTTGAGCGCCGCGACTGCGCGCGCCACTTCGCCGGGCTGCTTCGCATCGTCCAGCGCGATGTCCAGGCGATCGACGCGGCGCTTGAGGCCAAAAACCTCCTGCGCATCGACGTAATCCATGATCGCCAGATTGCCGCCCATCGCCTTCTGCGGCCCCTTGGCTTCGACAATCGAGAACGCCGTGAACGTCTGCCGACCGCCCGGCGTCAGGAGCTCAATCGTGCCGCCCTTCTGCAGGTGGTGCTTGGCGGCGAATTCCGTCGTCACAACGAGCTGCCGCGGCTGATCGAGCATCGCGAAGGGATCATCGGCAAAATCGTCGTCGTTCTTGGGCTTGTCCGGCGCCGCTGGCCGCTTCAACGCCGCGGCGTCCAGTTGATACAGATGCTGCAGCGCCTTGGGATCTTCAGTGAAGTTGATGCCGAGGATCGCCAGGGTCTCGCCTGTGCCGTCCGCCAGATCCAGCGTCCGCTCGATGACCGGCGTCGCGTACTTCACGCCGGGCACTGCCAGCGCCTTGTCGACGAGCATCTCGTCCAGGCCGGTATCGCCGCCGCGCACTTCCAGATCGACGCGGCCGCTGATGCGGTCCAGCGTGTCCGAAAACGAGCCCACGATGCCTGCGTTGACAGTGACGACCGCGACCAGCACGGCGACGCCAAGGGAAATGCCGACGGCAGTCATCGCCGCGCGCAACTTGTGCTCGGTCAGGCGCCTGAGGGAAATCGGCCGGAGGAGCGTCAACATGGCGCCTTTGTTGCGCAGGAGGACCGCGCGTGCGAGGTCGCCACGGTAGCCGTGGGCGCGGGTATTTTCAATCGGCGGTCAGGAATCGCGCGCAAGGTCCTCGTACAGCTTGCGCTCGCGGTCGGTCAGCTTGCGCGGCACAACCACGCGCACATGGGCGAACTGGTCGCCCCGGCCCGCGCCGTGCAGATGCGGCACGCCCTTGCCGCGAATCCGCACCTGCTCGCCCGGCTGGATGCCCGGCGGCAGCTTGACCTTCTCGTCGCCGCCATCGATCAGCGGCACGGACACAACGCCGCCCAGGACTGCGCGCACCACGTCGACGTCGATCTCACAGTGCAGATCGTCGCCATCGCGCTGGAACACGTCATCGGGTTGGACCGCGAGCACGACGTAGAGATCGCCCGGCTGCTGGCCCGCCGGACCGCGCTCGCCCTCGCCCGTGACGCGCAACCGCGTGCCTGAGTCCACGCCCGCGGGAATCTTGACGGTGACCTTCTTCTCGACCCGCTGTTGCCCGGCGCCGCCACACGTGGCGCAGCGGTTGGCAGGCTTGACGGTGCGCCCTTGCCCTTGGCACTGCGGGCAGGTGACGGCAAAGACGAATGGACCTTGTTGATGGCCGACCTGGCCGCGACCGCCGCACTGGCCGCACTGTTCAGGCGCGGTTCCGGGCTTGGCGCCGCTGCCGGAGCAAGTGCCACACGGATCGACCCGCGGGACGTTGATCTCGCGTTTGACGCCCTCGACGGCCTCGCGCAGCGTCAAGCCGAGGTCGAACCGCAAGTCGCCGCCGCGCGCTGGCCGTTTGGCGCCACCGCGTCGCCCGCCAAAGATATCGCCAAAGATGTCACCAAAATGGCTGAACATGTCGTCCATGTTGCCGGGGCCGCCGCCGCCGCCGCGCCCCGATTCAAACGCCGCATGGCCGTAGCGGTCATACGCGGCGCGCTTCTGCGCATCGGACAGCACGTCGTAGGCTTCAGCACACTGCTTGAACATCTCTTCCGCGTGCGCGTCGCCCGGATTGCGGTCCGGGTGGTACTGCATCGCTGCCTTGCGAAAGGCCTTTTTGAGATCACCCTCGTTGACGTCCTTGGGCACGCCGAGCAGTTCGTAGAAATCAGTCTTGGCCATGCTGGCATTCCTCAGGGTCGGACAAATTCTGGCAGGGATACACGGGGCCAATCACGGCTGTCGGAACCGCGTCGCCAGTTAAGGGCCAATCCGTCTGCTGTCAAGCGCAATGCGGCTAAAACTGTGGCGAAGCACGGAGGTGCCGCGGGCGTCTTGCACATTTCGCGCCAACCCTCCGACCTTTTTGCGCGGCGCCTGACAATTACCTGACAACTGCGTGCACATTCGCTTGTCGCCCTCAGGTCCCGCCGGTACAATCGCGCTGCCCGTTTGTCAGCGCAGCGGCTACCCGCCGACACCCGCCTGACAGACGACTACGCGGAGCGCATGGAGTTCAAACAGGGTCTCCAGCTTGGACAGCGGCTTGAACAGCGGCTGGTCATGACGCAGCAACTGCAACAGGCGATTCGCCTGCTGCAACTGTCGCGGACTGAGCTGATGGAAGCCGTTGGCGACGCGCTCAACGAAAACCCGCTGCTGGAAGAGGAGATGCAGACGGAGACGTCGCAAGATCCGATGCCATCGGCGCTGACGGGCGGCGAAGCGCCGGTGACGGACATCGAGGCGCCGCCAACGCGCGATGAACGCAATGAAATCGACTGGCAGCAGTATTTTACCGACCTCGCGCGTGGGCCGAGTGAAGGCGGCGGCGCGTTTCGCGATGGCGAGGACGAAGAGCGCCCGGCGCTGTCGCAAACGCTGACGCGCGCGTCCACGCTGCCGGAATTTCTGGAAGAACAGATCGCGTCCACGACGCTGGCGGCCGCGGATCGGCAACTGGTGGAAGAGATCATCGGCAACCTGGACGACGATGGCTACTTCCGGCCGACGCGGCTGGACATTCTCGGCGGGACGGACACCGTGCGGCGGCAGCTGGCCAAGCTGGCGGAGTCCCAAGGCATCGAGAAGGTCGAGTCCAAGGGCAAACTGACGCTGTACTGGCTGACCGACGACGAGGTCGCGGCGTGGCAGAAGGACGCGGAGAGCCGGGGCTGCAAGACGGAAGCGCTGTACGGCAACTCGCTCCGGGCGCTGGCTGCGACCAACGGCGTGGACGTCGCGGAAGTGACGCGCGTGCTGGGCATCATCCGCGGCCTCGATCCGACCGGCGTGGCGAGCCGCGACCTGCGCGAGTGCCTGCTGACCCAGGCGCTGTCCCGGCATCCCAAGGAACTGCGGCTGCACAAGCTGATCGAGGTGGGGCTGCCGTACATTGAGGCGCGCGATCACGCGGGACTGCGGCGCGATCTGCGGCTGCGACCGAATGAGGAGCAGCGGCTGATGGGCCTGCTGGCGTCCCTGGAGCCGCGGCCGGGTCGACATTTCATCGGCGAAACGGCGCGTTACATCACGCCTGACGTCTACGTCTACAAACTCGGCGAGGACTACACGGTCGTGCTGAACGAGGACGGGCTGCCGCGGCTGCGCGTTTCCAACTTCTACAAGCAGGCGCTCTCGGGCGAAGGCGACACGGAAGCCAAGGAATACCTTCAGGAAAAGATGCGCGCGGCGACGTGGATGATCCGCTCGATCCACCAGCGGCAGTCGACAATTCAACGCGTGACCGAATCGATCATGCGCTTTCAGCGGCCGTTCCTCGATCGCGGCGTGGAGAAGCTCCGGCCGCTGGTCCTGCGCGAAGTGGCGGAGGATGTGGGGCTGCACGAGTCGACCGTCTCCCGCGTGACGACCGCAAAGTATGTCCACACGCCGCAAGGGATTTTTGAGCTGAAGTTCTTCTTTGGCGCGGGCGTGCCGTCCGGCGATGGCAGCGACGTGGCGTCGGAAGCGGTGAAGAGCGCGATCAAGCGGTTCATCGATCACGAACAGCCGAGTTCGCCGCTTTCCGATCAGGAAATCGTCGAAATGCTTCACGGCGACTGGGATCGCGGCAAGATGCTGGCGCGGCTCTCCTGTACGGAGACGCAACTGGAGGCGCTGAAGCCGCGCGAGACCATGACGGTTGCGCGGCGGACGGTCGCCAAGTATCGGGAAGCGTTGAATATTCCGCCTTCTTCGCAGCGGCGCAAGCAATACTGATCAACGCCCGCACGACGAGCGGCAGGAGCAGACCATGGCCAGCAACGCCCGATTCGTCATCGTGACCGGCATCAGCGGTTCGGGACGTTCGACTTGCCTGCACGCGCTGGAGGATCTCGGCTTCTACTGCGTCGACAACCTGCCGACTGCGCTGCTGCCCGCGCTTGAGACGATGATGGCCGAGCGGCTGACGGCGACGCCGGTGGCGGTGGGCATCGACATCCGCGCGGGCGAGCTGCTCGGCGATCTCGACACGGCGATCGACGCGCTGAAGACCCACGGCGTGCAAGCGGAACTGCTGTTCCTGGACTGCGCGGACGACGTGCTGATTCGACGCTTTGCCGAGACGCGGCGCAAGCATCCCATTTGGCGGGCGGGCACGGTCAGCGAGGCCATCCGCTTCGAGCGCGATCACATGATGCCCGTGCGCGAGCGCGCGACGATGGTCGTCGACACGTCCGAACTGAACATCCACCAGCTGAAGCGCCATGTCCAACGCATCTTCGACCCGGAATTTTCGGCGGACGTCCGGCTGATCGTGTCGGTACAGTCTTTCGGCTTCAAGCACGGCCTGCCGCGCGATGCGGATTACGTTTTCGACGTGCGCTACGTCGACAATCCGTACTTCGTGCCCGCGCTCTCGCCCATGTCCGGTCTGGACGTGCCCGTCCGGCAGTTCGTGATGGAGCGCGGCGGCAGTCACGCGCTGGATCGCATGAACTACCTGCTGGACTACGTGCTGCCGCTCCACGCCCAGGAAGGCCGCGCGATGGTCAGCGTCGCGATGGGCTGCACCGGTGGACAGCATCGCAGCGTCGCGCTCGCTGAAGCCATGGGCGAGCACATCCGCGCGATGCGTCTCGGCCGCGTGACGGTCAGCCACCGCGACTTGAAGCAAAAGGCCTGATGTCCCGCTTCCTCGCCCGCGCGATCCTGCTCGCCATTTTGGCGGCGCTCGTCGCCTGTTCAGAAAGCGCGCCGCAGCGGAAGAAGCGCCGCAGCGTGGATCGCATGGTTTTTCGCGACGCGCCGGAAGAGAACGCCTACGAGCAGATCCCTTTGCCGCCCCAGCGCGTGCGCGTGCAAGGCCGATCGCATACCGCGACCGTGGGCAACGTGGCGGGCGCGCCGGTGTTCCAGATGCCCGTGCCAGTGTGCCAGCCGCGCAAGGATCAGCCGTCGCGCTCGCTGGGGCCGACCACCGACGGCCAATTGCAGGATGGCTGTCACATTCCCAGCCAGGGCCCAGGCTACATCGCCGTGAGTCCGAACGCGTTTGGCACCGACAACACGGTCGCGCTGCTGGAGATGGCTGCGGCGCAGGTGAACCGGCAATTCCAGGGCGTTCCGGCGATCGTGATCGGCGCGATCTCAGCGGATGGCGGCGGTTTTCTGAAGCCGCACAAATCGCACCAGTCAGGGCGGGACGTGGACATCGCGTACATGCGTACGACCCGTGGCCAGCCCAAGCGCTTTGAGTTGACCGACGTGAGCAACCTGGACGCCGAGCGGACGTGGGCGTTCCTGGAAGCGCTCCTGAGCACCGGCGAGGTCGGCTGGGTGTTCATGGACTACGAGATCCAGGCGATCCTGTACGAAGCGCTCCTGGACAACGGCTGGACCGAGCAGGCGCTGGCGCCGATCTTCCAGTACCCCGCCGGCGCGACGGTGCCCCGCGGCGTCATCCGCCACGCAACGGGCCACGCTGACCATTTTCACGTGCGATTTCGCTGCCCGGAAGGCGACAAGCCCGACTGCATCGACTGACCGCATTCACAAATCGCCATTTCTTGTAGTCTGCCGCCCGGGCCTGTATCGTGAATCGACTCGGGGAGGAGTCTTTCATGCAAAATCGCAAATTCGTTCGTGTGGAAAAGGGTTTGCTGCGGATCGCCGCGGCCTGTGGAATCGTTCTTTTTGGCCTTGCTGCGCCTGGGTGCTCCACGACAACCGGCGATGGCGGCGGCGGCGGGGTCCTGACCGGCGACACGACCGGGGGCGACGGCTCGCTGTCGGCTGACACCGGTTCTGCCGGTGACACGGCCGCAGTCGACGTTATCGTGCCGACGGACGCGGTCAAGGGCGACAGCAGCGGCGGCACGGACATCCCGGCTGACGCGATCGGCGACACCGGTCCGGCTGACACCGGTCCGGCTGACACTGGCCCAGCAGACACGGGACCGGCAGACACTGCCCCAACTGACACGGGCACCACGCCCGACACCGCGGCGTGGACCGGCCCGAGCTTTGGCACCGATGGCAAGAGCGCCAACGTGCAGAAGGTGGTCACGCTCGCCTTTGGCTCCAAGACTGAAGGGTGCGACCTGACCGGCGACGGCAAGGTCGACAACACGATGGCTGGCCTGGGCGGCATCATCGGCTCCAAACTGCAGGACGCCGTGAACTCGGATTCAATCGACATGCTGTTCGACCCGAAGAGTTACCTCACCGACGGCACGCCGTTCCTGTTCAACCTGTTGCTCGGCCAGCCAGCGGCCGGCAGCACGTGCAAGAACCCGACGCCGGGCTGTGAATACGAGGTCAAGGCTTCGTCGTACGTCAACAAGACGTGCGA
>CAINLT010000143.1 GCA_903850505.1 uncultured Myxococcales bacterium
CGCGCTCGACGTTCAGGATCTTGCCGCGCAGCGGAAGAATCGCCTGATAGGCGCGCTCGCGACCCGACTTTGCCGAACCACCTGCCGACTCGCCTTCCACGATGAACAGCTCGCACTTGGCCGGATCGCGCTCCTGGCAGTCCGCCAGCTTGCCCGGCAGCGTCGACGACTCCAGCACGCCTTTGCGCCGCACCATCTCGCGCGCCCGGCGGGCCGCATCGCGTGCGCGCGCCGCGTCAATCGCCTTGCCAATCAGCTTCTTGGCCTCGTTCGGGTGTTCCTGCAGGTATTCCGCCAGCTTCTCGCTCACCACGGACTGCACAACCGGCGTCACTTCCGAGCTGACCAGCTTGTCCTTGGTCTGGCTGGAGAATTTCGGGTCGGGCAGCTTCACGGAGATGATGACCACGAGGCCTTCGCGGATGTCGTCGCCGGAAACCGGCTCCTTGACCTTCTTGAGCAGGCCCTCTTTCTCCGCGTAATCATTGACGACGCGCGTCAGGGCAGCCTTGAAGCCGGTCAGGTGCGCGCCGCCATCGCGGTTGCGGATGTTGTTCGTGAAGCAGACAGCCTGTTCGTTGTAGCTGTCGTTCCACTGCAGCGAGACTTCGACCTCGACCATCTTCTTGGATTCTTCAATCCACTTCTTGGACATCATCGTGATCGGCGGATCGTGCAGCACCGTCTTGTTCTTGTTGAGGAATTGCACGAAGCTGGCCAGTCCTCCGTCAAACTTGAACATCGCTTCGCGTTCGTCGCGCTCGTCCTTGACGCTAATCGCCAGGCTGCGGTTCAGGTACGCCATCTCGCGGAAGCGCGCGGTCAGCGTGTCAAAGTTGAAATCCAGCATCGTGTAGATTTCCGGATCCGGCTTGAAGTGCACGCGCGTGCCATTGCGCTGCGACGGCGCGCCGCGGCGGATGCGAGCGCCATCGGCCTGCAACTGCGTGAAACCGCGCTCGAAACGAATGTGCCATTCGTAGCCGTCGCGCTCGATCGTCAGGTCCAGCCATTCTGAGAGCGCGTTCACCACGGACACGCCCACGCCGTGCAAGCCGCCGGAGACCTTGTACGAGTTCTGGTCGAACTTGCCGCCCGCGTGCAGTTCCGTCAGCGCGACTTCCGCCGCCGAACGTCCGTCGCCGTGGTCGCCAATCGGAATGCCGCGGCCGTTGTCCTGCACGCTGCACGAGCCATCGAGGTGGAGAACCACTTCGATATGCGTGCAAAAACCGGCGAGCGCTTCGTCGACCGAGTTGTCCACGACTTCGTAGACCATGTGGTGCAAGCCGGAGCCATCGTCGGTGTCGCCGATGTACATGCCCGGACGCTTGCGCACGGCCTCCAAGCCCTTCAAAACTTTGATGGAATCTGAGCTGTAGTCGTCCACGGCGGCGAGCTGATCGGCGTCCAGCAGGTCGGCGTTGGCGCGATCCAGGATCTGATTGATGTTGGCCATGACAGGCTCCGGGCAATTGCAGGCAAAGCGTTGGGGATTTTTCGTTGAAAAATCAACGGGTTTTGAGAGGGCAAAACCAGCTCAACCCTAGCACAAAACGGCCAAACGGACAAGCAGACTTGCCATTCCGCCCAAGATGCGCGAACTTCAGGCCATGCCGCGCCGCACCCTCCATGAACGCTATGCCCGCCTCCACAAGCTGGGCATGCAGGCGGCCAACCAGTTGCAGGCGTTCGTCTCTCCGGAACAGGAGCGGCCGCTGTGGCAGCAGCTCAGCGAGGAGCTTGGCGAGGCGACGCAGGACATTGCCGCGCTGCTGCTGTCCGGCACATGGCGGACGCCCGACGAAGAAGTCGACAGGCGCATTGCGCAGCTCCTGCAAGGCCAGCATCTGGGCGAATTCGGCGTCGACCCGTTTGGCTATGCGCCGGAGTCGCTGCGGGTCATGGTGCCCATCATGGACTTTCTCCTGCGCGTCTGGTTTCGCGCGGAGTGCTTTGACCTGAACCGCGTGCCGGAAGGCCGCGTGCTGCTGATTGCCAACCACTCCGGGCAGTTGCCGTTCGACGGCATGGCCATCGGCTCCGCAATGCTGCTGGAGCACGAGCCGCCGCGCATCGCCCGCACGATGGTGGAGAAGTTCGCGACCGCGCTGCCCGGTTTTGGCGACCTGGTGTACCGCTGTGGCTCCGTGACTGGCCTGCCGGACAATTGCCGGCGCCTGCTGGAGAACGACGAGTGTGTGCTGGTGTTCCCCGAGGGCGCGCGCGGCATCGCCAAGCCGTTTCGCGAGCGCTACCGCATGACGGCGTTTGGTCAGGGCTTCATGCGCCTCGCGCTGGAAACGAACACGCCGATTGTGCCGATTGCGGTGGTGGGCGCGGAAGAGCAGACCATCAACCTCGGCAACCTGGAACTGCTGGCGCGGCTGCTGCACTTTCCGTCGATGCCGATTACGCCGGGCATGGCGTTTCTGGGGCCGCTGGCGATGGTGCCGTCCCCGGTCAAGTACCGCATCTACTTTGGCGAGCCGATGACGTTTGAAGGCGATCCGAACGACGACGAGGCGGTCATTGCGCCCAAGGTCGCGGCGGTGAAAGCGTCGATCCAGACGATGATGGATCGCGGCTTGCGGGAACGCCGCGGCTACTTCGTCTGATCCTGATACCAAGCCACCTGCGCGGCGATGCCGTCGGCGATCGGCGTCTGCGGCAGGTAACCCAGCGCGGCCTGCGCGTGCGTCAGGTCCGCCCACGTGCGCTCGACGTCGCCCGGCTGCATCGGCTGCCACTGGATGCGCGCCGCTTTGCCCACCGCGGTCTCGATGTGCGCGACGAGTTCGCGCAGCGCGATCGGTCCTGAATTGCCAATGTTGAAGATTTCGTAGCGCGGCACGGACGTCGCCGCCAGCGCGCGGGCGATGCCGTCCACGGTGTCCAGGACGTATGTGTAGTCGCGGCTGGACGACCCGTCGCCGTACAGCGCGATCGGCTCATCGTTGGCGATCATGCGGATGAACTTGGCGATGGCCAGATCCGGGCGCTGGCGCGGGCCGTAGACGGTGAAAAAGCGCAGGCAGATGACAGAGATTCCGTGCAAGTGGTGCCACGTGTGGCAGAGCAGTTCGCCCGCCTTCTTGGTCGCGGCGTAGGGCGAGATGGGCCGGTCGACGGGTTCATCTTCAGAGAACGGGACGCGCTGCGCGTTGCCGTAGACGGACGAACTCGAGGCGAACACCAGCCGCTTGATGCCAGCCTCGCGCATCGCCTCGAGGACGTGCAGCGTGCCGCGGACGTTGATGTCCTCGTAGATCAGCGGATCGCGAATCGACGGCTGGACGCCCGCCATCGCCGCGAGGTGGACAACGGCATCAACGCCGACCATCGCCGCCTGCAGCGCCGGGAGATCGCGCAGATCCACGCGCGCCAGCGTGAAGCGATCGCCGCCGACCTGCTGGATCGCCGCGACGTTGCGCTCCTTGAGTGCCGGATCGTAAAACGCGTTGAAATGGTCGAGCCCCGTGACCGTGTGGCCATCGCGCAGCAGGCGCTCGCAGAGATGCGAACCGATAAAGCCTGCCGCCCCTGTCACCAACACGTGCATGTGACCCCGTGCCGACGAATGCATCGGCGGCTGTAGCATAGGGGCAAGCGGCAGCCGCGCCAAGTCCTCCACTTGCCAGCGGACGCGGCGTGTGCGATGGAAGTGTCCGGAGGCAAGATGGTGCGCAAACAGTCGCTCGTGGTCATTACCGGCGTAGGCGGTCGTTTGGGCCAGCTCCTGGCGCGGCGGCTGCATCGGCAGGAAGGCGTGCAAGTGGCGGGCATCGACCGGCGGGCGTTTCCGCGCAAGCCGGTGGATGTTGAGCACCTGCGAATCGACCTGCGGCGCAAGGGCGCGGAGGAGCTGTTTCGCACCCGGCAAGTCGACGTGATTTTTCACCTCGGCGTCATGCACGATCCGCGCAAGGACACCCGCGAACACCACACGTGGAACATCCGCGGGACGCAGCAGATCCTCGAATTTGCCCACCGGTACAACGTCCCCAAAGTGGTGATTCTCTCGACGGGCGACGTGTACGGACCGGCGGGCGACAATCCGAGCTTCATCACGGAAGACGCGCCGCTCCTGGGCGCGCAACGGTTCGCGGCGCTGCGTGACCTCATCGCCGTGGACATGACCGCGCAGTCGTGGTTCTGGAAACATCCGGAGATCGAGACCGTGGTGCTGCGCCCGGCGCACATTCTCGGCGCGACGCACAACGCCGTGTCCAACTACCTGCGCCTGCCCCGCGTGCCCGTGCTGATGGGTTTTGACCCGATGCTGCAGGTGCTGCACGAAGAAGACGCGGTTGCGGCGGTCCTGGCAGCGGCGACGCCGGGCGTGCGCGGCGTGTTCAACATCGTGGGGCCGGACGCGCTGCCGCTGCGCAAGCTGATTGAAGTGGCGGGCAAGGAGACGCTGGAGCTGCCGCACGTGCTGCTTCCGGCCGTCGTGAACCGGCTGTTCCAGATGCGTTTCGCAGAATTTCCGGCGGCGGAGCTCGACTACATCCGCTACGCGGCGACGATGGACGGCTCGCGGGCGCGCGAAGTCCTGCGGTTTCGCCACGTCTACGGCGTGCGCGAGGCGGTGGCGGCGGCGCTGCGGCGGGACATCTTTGACGGCAGCGTGGAAGGCGGGCGGAAATCGCCGCGGCTGCGGACGACGCGGTTCTAGCTACTCATTGCCAGGTACAAGCTTGAACGCCGCGACTGGCCCGGGCACCACGGCGAACTGGCGTTTCTCCGTCGTCGCTTCACTGCTCGGACCCAGCCGGCGGAACACGCACAGCAGCTTCTGCACCGGCGGCTCACTGTCGCAATCCCATACGCCTTCCTGATCCAGCGGCGTCAGCGGCAGTTCGACGGCCTGGACTGCATCCCGGGTCACTTGCCACAGCGCATAGCCCGCGTGCGTCCACGCGCGGCCCAGGTGCGACCCTTCGGCACTCGCCGGCTTGGCGACGCGCTGCAGGATCAGCGTCCGCAGCGGCTCATCGGGCGTCTGCTGCGGCAGCGCGAGATCCCATGCACCTTCCCGCCACAGCGGCAGGCGACCGTCCGCATCGATCGGCCCGTGAAGCAGCGCGGCGCGCGGCGTGCCATCCTCGGCCAGCAGGAGCGTGTAGCGGTCCGCGTCGCGGGTCTCGTCGTCGGCCGTCGCCATGTCCTCAAACCGCGGCAGGGCATTGTCAGACAGCCACGTCCCGGTCTGCACGGCCTGCAACTGCGCCAACCAGCCGCCGGTCGGCAGCGCCACAAGCCACGTGAACCGCTTGTCCAGCAGCGTCGGATGCAGCACGAATTCCGGCGTCGCCTGGGATTCCGGCTGGGAAGTCAGCGGCACGTTGTGCGCCCAAGCGATGCCAAACGCCCGCTGCACCTGGCCTTGCGCCGTCGCCAGCACCAACAGCCGCACTTGCCGCCGCAGCGTCGGCTTGGCGTCCACGCACGCGATGTCCACGCCGAGCCACGGCGGCGTCACGTCATCGCCCGGATGCAGCACTTGCACGTGCAAGCGGACCGGCGCGTCGTGCGGGCACGCCAGCATGTCCACGGGCAATGGCGCCGCGAGAATCGGCTGTGCCGGCGACTTTGCCGGCCCCTGCAACTGCACGACCTGCAACGTCGCGCGCAGCAGCGGATGGTGGCTTTGGCTCAGGTCCGGGTGTTGCAGCGCACTCAGCAGCGACGACTGCCAGTGCACCAGCCACGTCGGTGGCGACTCGTGCTGCGTCAGGCCGGGAATCGCGTCATTGGGCTGCCCGGGTGGCTGGCCGCCAGTCAGGAAAGTCAGCAGCTTGGCTTGCAGCGCGGTCGTCTTGGAAAACGCCGGCGTCTCGTCGGCCGTCGCGTGGCTCGCGGTCAGCAGCAGCGCGAGCGTGAGGAGGCGCTTCATCAGCCGGGGCTAGCGCGCGGTATGCGCCCGCGCGACGCGGCCGAGCAGGTCGTCGATGTCGTGCTGCAGCGTCGCATCAGCGGTCGCCCGCAGCGTCGTCAGGCGCGCCGGCAGATCCGGCAGGTCCGCCAACTGCAGCGACTGCACCACGCGCTCGCGCGACTCGCCCTGGGTCTTGGGCAGCAGCGGAATCAGCGCTTCCGTCACGCGCTGGCGGACGCGCAGGCCGTCTTCCATGCGCACGCGGCCAAGCGCGTTCCACGACCAGCTCGACGCCAGCGCGCCCATCGCCTGCACGATCCAGCGCTGGGTCGCATCGTCTTTCGCACCGGCGAGCGCCGTCACCAGCAACTGCGCGGAATCCGTGCGCTTGCACGCGCCCAGACCGGCAATCGCCGCCGTGTACAGCGGGTCCTCCGCGCGGAGGTGGGACTGCAGCGCCTGCAGCTCCAGCGCGCCACCGAGCCGGCCCATGGCCTCCGCAGTGGCGCGCGCCACGGTCATTTGGCGGCCAAGCGGCGCGAGCATCTCCGGACGGCCGCGCGCCTGCAGCCACATCGCGTGCAGCACCGGACGGGCGCGCGTGTCGCGCAGCGCGCCGATCGCCTCCAGCATGCCCACCGTCAGCGCGCGCTCTTCCTGCGTGCGCTTTGCCGCGTCGGTCGAGAGGCCGTGCGGCGTCCAATCCAGCGCCAGCGCGCTCAGCATCGGCAGCAGCCCGGCCTGACCCAGCGTGCGCAACTCACGGCTGCAGTTCGGCTCCGGCGTCCGCGCCGTCATCCAGCCATCGGGCCGACAGCCCTTTGCCACCGCCACCAAGTCATACGCCGCCGGCCGCGCCAGCCGATCCGCCATCACCGCATTTTGCAGCGCCATGCGGTCCGCGGGCGCCAACAGCCCCGCCTGGATCGCCAGCCCCGTCGGCTCGTTGGCCAGCGCCGGAATGGCAAGGCCCAAGGAGCTCATCGTCAGCGCCAGGGAAATCATCTTGTGCTTCATCATCTTCAGCCTCGTCCCGAAAGTTTGCGTGTGCGTCTGCGAATCGAATCAGTGCTTGATCAGCCACCACAGCATGCTCGGCTGCGGCGGACCTTCCGGATTGGTGCCGCAGTGCACTTCGCCTTCGTTGATGTGGTAGCCCTCAAAATCGTCGATCAGGAACACCTTCATGCCCTGACCGTCAGAGCCCAGCGCGTTCAGCGGTGTCCCGAGGCGGTCCAGCAGGTCCTGCGCGTACACGTCCACGCCGTTGATCTTGGGACCAAACGGGTTGGGAATTTCCATCGTGTTGCCGACAAGCAGCATGTTGGCCGTACCCGGCTGCCACGCGATCTTGCCACCGTCGACCTCCTCCGTCAGGAACGGCATCTCGATGATCTCCGCGTCCGTCAGGCCAGTCGCGTCCTTCACCGTCTTGCGAACGCCGTCGGCCTCCGCCTGCGCTTCCTGCGACCACTGCATCAGGTCCGCGTCATTCAACGTCGCCGTCACCGACCGCGCCGCCGGGACCATCGTGCCGTCCGTCGCGCTCTTGTAGGTGTTCTTGCCGTCAAACAGCAGCGCGTCCGCGTGGCCATCGTCCGCCAGCTTCTGCAGCATCTGCTTGGACAGGTTGTTGGACGCGATCAGCAGCTTCCAGCCGCGATCGGTCTTGGCGGGCGTGTAACTCAGCACTTCGTCCACGTGGCCCACGAGCAGCCAATCGGTCTTCACGACCAGCGACGGCGACTGGGGACCCTGCGCGTCATAGAACGCGTGCGTTTCCGGCAGAATGCCCGAACCGTGGATGATGCGGCCGATCGGGAACTTGTCCTGGCCGTTTTCGTACGCCGGCAGCAGGTCGTGGTTGCCGTGGCTGTCAAAGCTGGAGCCGCTGTTGGGCACCTGATAGATGGCGATGACGGCCTTGTCCTTGTTCAGGTAGTTGGCGCGCAGCCACGTGATCGGCATGAGCTTGGCCACGCAGTTCGTGTCATACCGGCCCCACGGGCGGGCGTTGACGACGCGCATGCCGTGGATCTTGGTCTTGCCGTCGGCGTCCTTGCCCTGCGGAATGGAGGTCCACGCCGTCTGGTAGTAGTCCTGCGTCCACGCGTCGTTCCATTTGCCGCCGCTCGAGCCGTTGCCGTACATCGTGTATTTGACGTTGGCGCCGGTCGCGCCGAGCGCGGTCTTCAGGTTGGTCGTGAACTCGCTGAAATAGTTGGCCGAGCGCACTTCGTCAAACGGCGTCGTGTTGCCGTTGAGGATCCACGGCGCGACGTGCAGGAGCACGGTCTTCTTGCCGTCCGCCAGCGCCTTGGTCGGAATCGGCTTGGCCTTGGCGTCCGCGCCCTGGCCGATCCACATCGTGACCCGCACGTTGCCGTCCCACTGGTCGTCGCGGCGGAAGTCGCGGCCTTCGATGCCGAGCTTGATGCCCGTGCGCAGTTCCGAGGCGGTCAGGATGCCGGCCTTGGCGGTCGTGTCCGAGCACGTGTCATCCGCGCCGGTGCAGGACGAGAAGGTCGGCACGCAGTCGTTGTTCACGCCGGCGATGAGCTCCCAGCCGTTGGCGCCGTTCTTCCAGAGGCGAACTTTCTCGGGATTGTCGAGTTGCAGCACGCCAACGTAGCCGTCGGGCGCGTCCGGCCACGCGGCGACGGTGATCGGCGCGAGGTCAAGTTCGTCATCGCTGCCGTTGATGATCGTGTCGAGGACGTCTTCGATCTTGTCGCCGTCGTCGTCGTCGAGGTTGACGAGGTAGGACGCGCCGAACGCCGCGCTCCATTCGTTGCCGTGCGCTTGATCGTCCGCATTGGCCAGATCAGCCACGCCGTCGCGGTTGGCGTCTACCACCAGATCAACGATCGGCGTCACGACAACGGCGACATCGGAGCTCGTATCACCGGCCACATCGTCCGTCGGCGACAGCGTCGTCGTCGTTCCGCAGCTCGCGAGCATGCAGAGCGCCGCCGCCGAGAGGCCGGTTCGGGTGGAGAAACGCTTGAAGAACAGCTTGTTGTGCATGACGATCTCGCGGAAAAAAGCGTAAACGTGCCCGTCGCGTCGGACTGGCAAGCCCGGTGCGCCCTGCACCCTAGCGGTTTTGTGACGGTCTCGCAACGACGCAGTGCGTCAGGTGCGGGCAAACGCGCGCCGCATCGCCGCCGAATTCCGGGCGGCGACGCAGCGCAGTGCTACTTGATCGAGCCGCGGATGTACGTGTAGCCCGCGACGTTGGCGATTTCCTGAATATCGATGCCGAGCGTCGTGCCCTTGGGGATCGACGGCGACAGGGTCGACAGGTCGATCGACGGCAGCGGAATCGCGCCGAGGCCACCGGAGATGCCGCCGACGAGGCTCGGCACGAGGCCGGTGATCAGCGACACAAAGATGTCCTTGAACGCCAGCGCTTCCGAGTTGATCTTGGTGACTTCCAGCTTGAGCGCGACGCTCTTGGGGTCGAGCGTGAGCGAAATGGCCTTGGAGCCCGGGTTCTTCGGGTCCGGAACGGCTTCAATCTTCACCTTGGCCGTGACCATCGCGTACGCGTACATGTCGATCGGCGTGCCGCTGAAGCTCAGAATCGCGTGGATGCCCAGATCGCCGATCTGCAACGTCAGCCAATCGCCGTCCGCGCAAGTGTTCAGGATCGGCGGCAGGAGGAAATCGGTCTCAACCGACAGATCCTTCACGCCATACGTCGACAAATCGACGTTGCCCAGCACCGACGAGTCCAGCGCCAACTGCAGCAGACCGCCATTCCAAATCGCTTCCAGCAGCTGGTTGACGAAGTCGTCCGCGAGGCCCACTTCCAGACCGTATTTCTCAGTCGGGTTGAAGACTTCCGGCTTGGCCTTGTCCGCCAGACAACCGGCGCGACCAATCGAACCGAGAATGTCGTGCGGGACCTTCTTCTCCGCCGTCATTGACGCCGCGAGACCGAACACGATGCCCTGCTTGGCCTGGAACGACAGCGTGCCGATGTCCGACGTCAGCTTCAGGTTGGCCGGCGCGCCCTTGCCGATGAACGGCCCAAGCGGAATCGTCGTGTTGATCGCGAGCGCGCCCAGCGCGTTGCCCAGGGCACCGCCGATGGTGTTGTTGAGCGTCGGCCCGAGGATGCCCGTCAGCAGGTTGGTCAGCGGCGCGAGGATCGCCGACTCAATCTGGCCGAGGATCGGGTTGATGACGTTGGACAGCGGCCCATTGATCGGCAGCGCCTTCAGGTTGGTGAACTGCAGCGTCGTGTTCTTCGCCGTGCTCACCAGCTTGCCGGTCGTCGGATCCTTGGTCAGGAACAGGTCAATGCCCAGGTCGATCTTGTCGGCCGTAATCTGGATCGTCACCTTGACGGGCGGCAGGCCAAACGCGGTCTGGATGTCCATCTCGATGTCCGCCGAGAACGAATAGATCGTCGCGCCGACGTGGATGCCGCCCTGGAGGACTTCCATCGCGATGACCGGGTAGCCGTCATTCTTGGACGGGTCGCCCAGCTTGACGTTCTTGATGTAGATGTTGCCGTTGATGGCGATCGGGCCGGAGATCGGAACGTTCACCGGAATGCCGTTCGCGCCGAGGAGTGAGCTCAGATCCAGCGAACCGAGGACGATTTCCAGCACCGTCGCGATGTCATGCGGGTGGACGTGATCATGCGGCGGGTGGTCGAGGACCGTCTGCGACAGCCAGATGCCGATCGCGTCATTGATTTCACTGTCCTTGGGCGCGTTGAAGTCGGACAGGTACCACTTGGTCGAGTAGTAGTAGGTCTGCACGCCGGTCGAGATGTTGTCCCACTCGTCATGCGCTTCCCATTCGATCGGGTTCATGCCCCAGACGCTCGGAATGTCGAACGAGAACGAGCCATCGCCCGCGACGGTCACGACCTGGCCGCCGATGGTGAAGGACTTGAGCGCGCTGGTCGCGTCGATCACGGTGCCCTTGACGTGGACCAGCGGGTCGCCGTTGAGCGTCGCGCCGCGCTTCGGCTCGGTGATCAGCACCATCGGGCCGACGGAATCGCACGTGAGCGTGATCTCGGCCGAGAGGCTCGGGTAGTCCTGGCTGACGCCGGCGAAGTGGTAGTGGCCGTCCGTGTTGAAGGAGTAGCTCTTGCCGCCCGCGTTCACGGTCACGCCCTCGGGCGGGTCGACCGCACACGGCTGCTGCAGCGGCATTTCCGGGACGTCATTGCCGAACTTGTCCTTGCCCAGACCAAACATCTTGATCGTGTCGTCGATCTTGTAGAAAGGCTGCTTCGGCTTGGGCATCAGCGTCATGGAGATCGGCGCGCCCGGCGTGACGGTCAGCGTGCCCGGCGTGGCGTTGTCCTTGGTGACGTCGGTCATCATGCACAGGATGTCGTACTTGCCGGACTTCGTGGTCGTCAGCCCGCCGCTGCCCGACGTCAGGTCTTTCGGGTACATGAGCGTCGCGGCGGATGCGTCAACCGTGTTCCCCCATTTGTCCACGGCCGCGCAGGTGACCTTCGTGCTGCCGGCGCCGGCTTCAAACGTCGGCGGCGTCACGGTCGCGGTGGTCTTGTAGGCGGCACCTGCGGTGATGACCAGCGGCGCGCCGTCGCTCGTGGCGTCCGGCGAGCTGTCGAGGCCGCACTTGACCGTCGCATTGCCCGCGATCCAACCCGTAACGGTCAGGTCGGTGATGGTGCCCGCGCTCGGCGGGTCGATCGACAACGTCCACGCGATGCCGTCCTTGCCCACGTCGTTGCCGTACTGGTCCTTGCCGGAGCACGCGGCGCTGGCCACATCGCCCGCGTGAATCGTGCCGGGGTTGATCGTCGTCGTCAGGGCCGTCGCCGGTCCCGCGCTCACGGTCAGGATGGCCGACTTGTCCTTGGGATTGGTCTGGCGGTCGGGCAGGGTGCACTGCACCTGATACGTGCCCGTCAGCGTCGCCGTGAGGTTGGCCTTATCCGTCGTGACGCCCTTGTTCGGCGTGACGTTGTACGTCGGCAGCGGAATCTTCACTTCACCCGGCTGGCCGATGCACGTCACCGTCACCGTCGTTCCCGCCGTGACCTTGGTCTCGTTGAGCTGCGTGTCGACGGACTCGAGCGACGCGAGCTGACCGGGCTGCAGGCCGAGGCCGATGCCTAGGTCGTCACTGCCTGTTCCTGCCGTGTGCGCGTCGCCACAAGCGGAAGTCAGGACGGCGAGGGCCGCGATGGCACAGACGCCAACGGTGAAACGGGGTGAGGGCAGGAACATGGTTGCACTCCGTGCGCGGTAGCGCGGGCCCGGCGGGAGTGTTCCTCCGGCCGTAGAAAATCCACGCCAAGCATTGAAAAAACCACGGTCAATTGACCGGGCGCGCGAATCTTACCAGAAGAGTCAAGCTTGCGCGAGTTACAATTTGTGTCACTTCGTTGTGACCTTGAACGCTGATTCTACCGCGCTTTGGCGATTGGCGACCGCCGGATCTGTCGCTACACTCCGCGCTCCCGTCCCATCGGACGCCGCGAACCACCATGCACGTCACAGAAACCCGCGTCTACCAAGGTCCCAATCTTTACGCTCACTTTCCAGTCATGCGCTGGACGCTGCAGCTGGGGCCGCTCGAGGACAAGCCTTCGGACACGATCCCGGGGTTTGTGGATGCGCTGCTGGAGCGCGTGCCGACGCTGTGGGAACACACGTGCAGTCCCGGCGTCCGCGGCGGTTTTGTCCAGCGGTTGCGCCAGGATGGCGGCACGTGGATGGGTCACGTCCTGGAGCACGTCGCCATCGAACTGCAGAACCTCGCCGGGGCGCGCGTGAGCTTTGGCAAGACGCGCGGGTCGGGGCATCTCGGCGAATACCACGTGGTGTTTGAGTATGAAGAAGCGCGGGTCGCTCAAGCGGCGGCGGAGCTCGCGATGAAGCTGTTGCACCACCTGGTGCCGGCGGAACTGGTGCCGGACGCCAAGCTGGATGCGGAGTTCGACTTTCAGTCCGAACTGGACGACCTGATCCGCCAAGCGCAGCGCCGCGCCCTCGGACCGTCGACGGGCAGCCTGGTGCGGGCGGCGGAAGCGCGCGGGATTCCATGGAGTCGCCTGAACGTCCACTCGCTCGTGCAGTTTGGCCACGGCTAGCTGCTGAAGCGCATCCAGGAGACGGTCACCTGCGAAACGCGGCACATTGCGGTGGAGATCGCCA
>CAINLT010000144.1 GCA_903850505.1 uncultured Myxococcales bacterium
CAAGAACCTGACCGGCGGCATCCTGGTGTGCGCGGTGTGAATCTGCAGGCCAGCCCGCCGTTCTGAACTCCGCTGTTGCCAGGTCGGGCTTGCGAGGCAAATCCCGCCTTCATCGGGGCGCTTTGCGTGTTCACCATGGCGCGCGCCCGCGATCCGCCTACCATGAGCTCCCGCGCGCTCGTCGTCGCCTTCCCGCCGGGACGCGACGCCCGCTGGCAGGATTGGCGGGGTTGCGTGCTCAGCATCGCGACGATGACGACAACCGGAGACGCCATGTGGAACGCAATCGCCCTCGTATCGGCGTCGCCGGTGCCGACCCTGTCCAACCCGCTGGTGTGGCACCGACTGCAGTTCGCGTTCACCATCGTCTACCACTACTTGTTCCCGCAGCTGACCATGGGCCTCGCGCTGCTCATCGTGGTGATGAAGGGCCTCGCGCTGCGCCCCGGCGGTGAGGTGTACGCGCGGGCGGCGCGGTTTTGGGTGCGCATCTTCGGCCTCAACTTCGGCATCGGCGTCGTGACCGGGCTGCCGATGGAGTTCCAGTTCGGCACCAACTGGGCGCGCTTTTCGCAACTCACCGGCGGCGTCATTGGCCAAACTTTGGCTTTGGAGGGCATGTTCGCGTTCTTCCTCGAGTCTTCATTCCTCGCGATGCTGGTCTGGGGCGAAAAGAAGCTCGGGCCAAAGAAGCATTTCGCCGCCGCCGTCGCGCTCTTTGTCGGCAGTTGGCTGTCCGGCGTGTTCATCACGACGACAAACGCGTTCATGCAGCATCCAGTCGGCTACACGCGCGGTCCGGAAGGCGTCTTTGCCCTCGCGGATTTCTGGACCTATCTGCTCAACCCGTGGGCGCTGGCGCAGTACGCGCACAACCAGATGGCGTCGCTGGTGACCGCGGCGTTCGTCGTGACGGCGGTGGGCGCTTTCTGGCTGCTGCGCGACGTGCATCTGGAGCAGGCGCGGCTCAATGTGAAGGTCGGCACCATCGCTGGGCTCGTTGCTTCGCTCGTGGTTGCGTTTCCGACCGGCGATATCCAAGCCAAGCTGGTCGCGCGTCATCAGCCCGCGGCGCTGGCGGCGATGGAAGGGCGGTTCGAGTCCGGTCCGCGCGCGGAAATTCACCTCATCGGCCAGCCCAACGTCGCAGAGCGGCGCTTGGACAATCCGATCGGCGTGCCGGCGGTCCTGTCCTTCCTCGCGTTTGGCACCTTCAACGCCGACGTCAAAGGGCTCAACGACATCCCCGAAAGCGAATGGCCGACGAGCGTCGAGCTTCTCTACTACGCATTTCACGTCATGGTCGGGCTCGGCACGCTGTTCATCGGCCTGATGGCGCTCGCCAACGTGCTGCGCTGGCGCGGCTGGCTGGAACGCAGTCGCTGGCTGCTCTGGATGCTGATGCTGGCGTTCCCGTTCCCCTACATCGCCAACACCGCCGGTTGGATGACCGCGGAACTCGGCCGCCAACCGTGGCTCGTCTACGGCCTCCTGCGCACCGCGGATGGCGCGAGCCCGACCGTCCACGCCGGCAGCACGGTCTTCACGCTCATCGGCTTTGCCGGCCTGTATTTCGTCCTCGGTCTCGCGTTCCTCTTCCTCCTTGGCCGCGAGGTCCTGCACGGTCCCGACGGCCACGACGCCAGCGAGGTGCCCCATGCCTGAGCTCACAACCCTCTGGTTCTGGATCATCGCCGTGATGATGACGATGTGGTCCGTCCTCGACGGTTTCGACTTCGGCGCCGGCGTGCTCCACCGCTTCGTCGGCCGCACCGACAGCGAACGCCGCGAGGTCCTTGCCGCCATCGGACCCGTTTGGGACGGCAACGAGGTCTGGCTGCTGGCATCCGGCGGCGCCATCTTCCTCGCTTTTCCCCGGCTCCTCGCCGCCGCGTTCTCTGGGTTCTACCTACCCGTGATCTTCGTCGTCTGGGCGCTGATCCTGCGCGGCGTCTCGATCGAGTTGCGTAGCCACCTCCTCAGCGCGCTCTGGCGCAGCTTCTTCGACACGACTTTCACGGTCGCGTCGGCCGCGGTGCCCGTGCTCACCGGCGCGGCGCTTGGCAACGTCGTGCGGGGCGTGCCGCTGACGGCCGACGGCTTCTTCGAACTGCCGCTGTTTGCCACCGGCGACGCGCTCGGCGTGCTGGATGGCTACACGGTCCTGTGCGGGGTGCTCGTCCTCGTGACGCTCACCGCGCACGGCGCCAACTGGTTGGTACTGAAGACGGCAGGTACCGTGCAGCGGCGAACGCTGGCGGCGCGGACGCCGTTGTGGCTCGCGGCGTTGGCGCTGTGGTTCGTCACGGGCGCGGCGACATGGCGCATTGCGCCGGAAGTGTTCGCGGCGGCGGGCACGGCGCCCATGGCTTGGCTGGGTCTGGCGCTGGTGATGGGCGGCGCAGCGACCGTGCTCCTCAAGCGCCACGGCGAGCGCGCACCGTTCCTTGGCGGCGTGGCGTTCATCGCCGGTTCGCTGGTCACGACGGTCGCGTGCCTGTTCCCGGTGGTGCTGCGCGCCTCCGGTGGTTCAGGACTGTCGCTCACCGTGAAGAACGCGGCGTCAGGCGCCATCGCGCTGCAGTCGGGGCTGATGTGGTGGGGGCCGGGCGTGCTGCTCGCAGCGGGCTACCTCGCGTGGGTGCTGCGGCACTTCCGCGGCAAGGTCGTCGCCGCGCAGGATGGTGAGGGGTACTGACAGCGCACCGGCGCCGCCCTGTAGTCACGGCAGGCCCTGGCGTGTTATTGGACGCAGCTTCACCATCAGGAGCCGCTGCCCATGAAGCCGACGTTTGAGATTCCCGCCGCGCTGCTCGACAACGCCGCGACGTTCAGCGACCCGTTCTTCCAGCGGTTCCAGCAGGCGCCCAAGGCGATCGCGCTGACCGACGATGTGACGAAGACCTACGCATTTCCAACGTTCTACGGCGACGTGACGTGCGCGATGGCCATCTTCCTGTGTGATTATGCCGCCGCGCAGGCCGTCCTGCCGCATCCGGCGATGAAGCCCGTGCGGATGACCCGCGGCCGCTCATTGGTCGTGCTATCGTGCTACAACTACAAGAATGTGATGGGGATTCCGGCGTACAACGAGATCGCGATGACGATTCCGATTCTCGCCGGACCGGGCCGCGACTGGCCGGTCCTGCCGATGCTGGCGGGCGGCCTCTTTCCGCAGGTCGGCTACTACGTGTTCGGAATGCCAGTCACGTCCAAGGAAAACCAGTTGCGTGGCAATAACATCTGGGGACTTCCTAAAGTAACACATGAGATCGACATGACGACCGACGGCGGCGATTGCGTGACTGTCGCGAAAGAGCCGGATGCAACGCCTTACTTCACATTGCGCGTGCCAATGACCGGCAATTCAACAGAGTTTGACACGAACGGCTGGATCTACTCCAAGCTGGGCGACCGCTACCTGCGCAGCCAGACGAACTTCAAAGGCACGTTCAACGTGACCAAGCACATGGGCGCGTTGTTCCAGAAAGGCGCCGCGCCGGACCGGCCTTACCTGCAGATTGGCGACGGCCCTTCCGCGGCCATCCTGCGGCAGCTGCAGATTGAGGCGCAGCCGTTCCAGTTCCGCTACGCCCAGACGCTCAACAGCACGTTTGGCCTGCCGCAACCGGATTGGCGCGCGCCATGGTAGCGCATGACGATTCGATGGCGGACGGGACACCTCGCCGCCGCGCTGGGCTTCCCTCCGCCGCAACTTCGCGGTACCTTGCGGCTTCCTCCGGCCTGCTGCCGGCTCCGGGTGCGCCATGTCCACGACCTACGCCTCTGACACGCTGGTCCTCGGCGGCGGCCTCGCCGGCCTCGCAACGACGCTCGAATTGCTGGACGCCGGCCAGCGCGTGCTCCTCATCGACCGCGCCACGCCCGATCGCCTCGGCGGCCTCGCCCGCATCTCATTTGGCGGCGTCTTCAGCGTCGATTCGCCAGAACAGCGTCGCTCCGGCATCCAGGACAGCGAAGAGCTCGCGCTCGCCGATTGGCTGGCCTTTGGCGAAATGGACGACCGTGACATCTGGCCGCGCCGCTGGGCCGAGGCCTTCGTGGGCCGGTGCCGCGCGGAGGTCCGCGACTGGCTGGTCGCCCACGGCGTCAAATTCCTGCCGGTCGTGAACTGGGTCGAGCGCGGCTTGTACCAGCCGGGCAACAGCGTGCCGCGCTTTCACATCGTCTGGGGCACGGGCTACGGGCTCATCATGGCGCTCATCGCCGCGATTGAAGCGCACCCGCACCGGCAGAAATTGGAGATCAAGTACCGCCACCGCGTCGCTGAACTGACCAACCAGGGCGGGCGGATCGTCGGCTGCACGGGCATCGACGAGGCGACGGGCGCGAGTTTCACGGCAACCGGCACAGCGGTCGTGGTCGCGTCAGGCGGCATCGCAGGCGATCTGGAGCGCGTGCGCCGGAATTGGTACAAGCCGTGGGGCAAGCCGCCGGAAGTGCTGCTCAATGGCTCGCACCCCGAGGCCGACGGCGCGTTGCAGGACGCCGCGATGGCGCACGGCGCGCAGGTGACGCATCTGGAGAAGATGTGGAATTACGCCGCGGGCGTGCACCACTGGAAGCCGACACACGAACACCATGGCCTGTCGCTGGTGCCGCCGAAATCGGCGCTGTGGGTCGACGCGCATGGCAAGCGGCTTGGCCCGCCGCCACTGGTGACGGCGTTTGATACGCGCTATCTCGTCGAGACGATTGCCAAGCAGCCAAAGCAGTATTCCTGGCAAATCATGAACATGAAGATTGCCAAAAAGGAGCTGGCGGTTTCGGGGTCGGAATTCAACCACGCGATTCGCGACAAGAGCTATCCGCGCTTCCTCGCCAGCGTGCTGTTTGGCAACAAGGCGCTGGTGCAGGACTTCATCGACAACTGCCAGGACTTCGTGGTCGCGGATTCCGTCAAGGAGCTGGCCAACCGGATGAACGAGCGCAACGGCGACGACGCGGTCGATGGCGACGTGCTGGCGGGCGAAATCGGCCGCTATGACGACCAGATTGCCCGCGGTCAGTCCCAGTTCAACGACGATCAGCTGCGGCGCATCGCGCACGCGCGGCAGTACAAAGGTGACCGCTTCCGCACCTGCAAATTCGCCCGCATCGACGATCCGCGCTCGCGGCCGTTGATCGCCGTGCGCGAGTTCATCCTGACGCGCAAAAGCCTGGGCGGCATCCAAACCGACCTCGATTCGCGCGTACTCGACGGCGGCGGCCACCCGATCCCCGGCCTCTTCGCGGTCGGCGAGGCAGCGGGCTTTGGCGGCGGCGGCATGCACGGTCTGCGCGCGCTGGAAGGCACGTTCATCGGCGGCTGCGTCTTCAGCGGTCGCATCGCCGGCCGGGCCATCGCCAAAGGCTGAGAATTCCGCAGTCTGACC
>CAINLT010000145.1 GCA_903850505.1 uncultured Myxococcales bacterium
CGCCCTTGTGGGCGATCCAGTCAGCCTCGAAGCCGTCGGCCAGCGGTTTCGTGTCTGCGACACTCACCTGGCCGGACATGCGGACATTTCATTAGCTACGAAAAGCGGACATCTTGACGAGCTACTGACAGGCAGATCTTCAGACGTTGACGCGCGGCATCCCGGAGCACAGACTGCCCGTGATCGGCTGATCCTCGTTCCGCGTGGTGCGGTCGCAGGGCCCGGCATCAGGACCTGCGGCAACCATGACTGACTCCCTCCAACACACCCGCATGGGCGCGATACCCATCGACGGCGGCGTCGCCTTCCGCGTCTGGGCGCCCCATGCCCATGGCGTCGCCGTCGTGGGCACGTTCAACGCGTGGGACAGCCGTCGTGCGCCGATGACGTCCGAGTTAAACGGCTTCTGGTATACAGAAATCGCCGGCGTCGCAGTTGGCGATGCCTACAAGTTCCACCTCAGCACGCCCGACGGCGAGTTCGACCGCATCGATCCGTACGCCCGCGCCGTGACAAGCTCCGTCGGCAACGCCGTCGTCCACGAGTCCGGCTTCAACTGGGAGGGGGACGACTTCGAGCTCGCGCCCGTCAACGAACTGGTCATCTACGAGTTGCATGTCGGCACGTTCAACGATGACGACGACGCCGACGACAGCCCGGGACAGTTCGCGTCCGTCACCGCGCGCCTCGGCCACCTCCAGCGCTTGGGCATCAACGCCATTCAAATCATGCCGGTTGCCGAGTTCGCCGGCGATCGCTCCTGGGGCTACAACCCGGCGCACATCTTCTCGGTCGAATTGAATTACGGCGGACCGTTGGAACTCAAGCGCTTCATCAAGCGCGCGCACCAGCACGGCATCGCAGTTCTCCTCGACGTCGTCTACAACCACCTCGGGCCCAGCGACCTCGACCTCTGGCGCTTTGACGGCTGGTCCGAGAACGACGGCGGCGGCATCTACTTCTACAACGACGCCCGCGGCGTGACGCCATGGGGCAACACGCGCCCCGACTATGGCCGCCCCGAAGTCCGGCAATTCATCCGCGACAACCTGTTCATGTGGCTGGAGGAATACCACATCGACGGCTTGCGCTTTGACTGTACGCAGTTCATTCGCACAGTCGATGGCTCGCGTGCATCGGAACTGCCTGACGGCTGGAGCCTCCTGCAGCGCTTGAGCACTGAAATCGCCGAGGCGTTTCCCAATCGGATCACCATCGCCGAGGACTTGCAGAACGAGGCTTCTCTGACCGCGAGCACGTCGGCGGGCGGCGCGGGGTTTGATGCGCAGTGGGATGGCAAGTTCGTTCACCCAATTCGCGCGGCCGTCATCGCGGCTGAAGATGGCCAGCGCTCGCTTGTCGCCATTCGCGACGCAATCTGCCATGGCTTTGGCGACAACCCGTTCGCTCGCGTCATTTACAGCGAATCGCACGACGAGGTCGCCAACGGCCAAGCGCGCGTGCCGCAAGAGATTGACCCGCAGGATCCGACCGGCTGGTATGCGCAGAAGCGCTCCACGCTCGCAGCGGCGATGGTGTTCACCGCGCCCGGCATTCCGATGCTTTTTCAGGGCCAGGAATTCCTGGAAGGCGCCTGGTTTCGCGACTCTGTGCCGCTGGACTGGGATCAGAACCAGCAATTCCACGGCATCGTCCTGCTGTACCGCGACCTGATTGCGCTCCGCTTGAACCGCACTGGCCAGACGCGCGGCCTGGCGGGCCAGAATACCGATGTCTATCACCTGGACGACGCGAACAAAGTGCTCGCGATGCACCGCTGGCACGCTGGCGGACCCGGTGATGACGTCGTGGTTGTCGCGAATTTCATGGATACGGCGCAGGAAAACTACGTCGTGGGTTTCCCGGCAGAAGGCGCCTGGACGCTGCGTTTCAACAGCGACTGGTCGGGCTATAGCGAAGCGTTTGAGGGGTATCCAAGCGGCGATGCGCTCGCGCTACCCGGCGAATACGACGGGATGCCGTGTCACGCGTCAGTTGCGTTGGGACGGTACAGCGTCTTGATCTACTCGCGGTGACTTCTCCCGACAGCGCCACGACCGTCAGGAAGTATTTGCCGCTTCCACCGGGCCGTTGCCCGTCTGTCGTGGGGGCGGATCGCGATCACGTCCGCGCCGGTCGCGATTCCGCCGGCGTTGCGGATCCACCAGCCGCGAATAGGCATTGACGCTCGCCTCGACCACGTCAGACACCGCGACCTCAATCGCCTGTTGCATCTTCTGCTTCTGAATCTTGCGCTGCCTGCGGGCCTGCCACCGCTCTGCGTCGCGGGCCAGACTCGCAGGATCTGCGGCAAATGTTCGCCACACGTGCAGCGCCAGGCCGATCCCCCAGGACATCGCCACCAGCCAATGCCAGCCGGGTTGCTGGTTACTGCCCCAAGTGGCGGTCAGGAAGTCGATCGCCCAGAGCCCAAGGTTCACCGCCACGTACGCCACCGCGTGGTTGCGCAGCCGCTGGCGCTGGCGCACCTGGAGACGGGCGACCACGACGTCGCGGGCCCGCCGGGCATCCACTTCCGCCACCGCAGTGGCGATCTCCGCAGGCGAGAGGCCGACCTCCCGGGCCGTCTCTACCAACTGCGCGTGGCTCAAGTCATCCTGCGTCGCGCCGTGCGCTTGCTGCTCGATTGCTCGGGCCAGAATCGCCTGCATCTCTTCGCGGCTGTAGTGACGCTCTGCCATGGCGTGTGCCTCGCGTTACGGGCGGTTGAACCGCTCGCTGGGTCAACGCGCTGGCCATTGTGGCGGATCTCTCAGAGGTTGTGAATTCTTCGAATTGCCAACCGCCGGGCTTTTGTCTTGAGCTCCCGCCCCAATTCGGCACTTCCGCAGCCTCGGAACTTCCGAATCGCCGCTTCGCGGCAGTTTTGCCGCTTCCTGCGGCCTCGTCAAGCCGCAAGGAAAGCGCGAATTTGCCCGGTTCAGCCGCATTTGTGAATCTGCAGCCGGCGTTTGCGAGTCCAGATGCCGGGCGAGCTGGGAGCTAAAATGGCCGCAAGGAAATGGAATCCGCGGCAAGGGATAAGCCGTCGCCCTGCAATGGGTTTTCCACATGGATCGGCTTGGCAATTCCCGCCGCGCATGTCTCACTCAGCGCGCCACAAAGACCACCAACCCGCCGCCAAGGGAGCCGATGCGACGACGGCTCGGCATCTTCCCTCAAGCCCACGCCAGTAAGGTCCGCAACGACCGCGCGCGCTTGGTTTCCTGCATCTCTCAGCTCACGCCGGCGCCTGCACCTCTGTGCCGCCCGAAGCCTTGGCGCTCTTCGCCTTGCCCCACGCGAGCGTCCGGTAAGCTACCAGCGTCATGTCTAGGGACCGCAAGCGCCATCATGCGGATTGCAGCGGCCATAGAACTGACACGTGAGCGACGCGCGGCAGTCTTGTCGGGTGAGGGCTACGCAACTGCGGCCGACGAGCTGGCATCGGCCATACTCGCGACAGAAGTCCGTATTTTTACACCCTTCGCTGCCTGTGGCGCTGCTTGGCAATTCGTAGGACTCGTTCGCGCCGTTGCTGCTGTTGTTTCGCCGCGCGGGAGAGAAGCCCGAACCGGTCGGCGCAAAAGTGTCGGCGCCGTCTGACCAACTGCAGTTTTCGACTTTGGTGCGGCCGGAGCGCGAGCCAGCCCAACGGTAGAGTGTGCAGCGCTCTATGCTCACATGGCCGTCAGGAAGCTCCTGAACATCACGCACGATTTGCGAAACGGGCGTCCAGCCGACGCAGCCGAACGTGCCGCCAGCGAGGGCGCCGCAGACGATGAGGAGTGCCCGCAGAAGTGAGGGAACATGGCGACACATCGCGTCCTTGCGGCCGATCCGGCAGGTCCATCGTGGACCGACCTTGGGTCAACGCGGGAGAGGTGGCACCGATTCAGTCGGGGTGTGCGAACTGCGCTGTCGGGCGCATGAGGCTTCCGATGGGGTCCGCCTCTTGAACTTCCCGTCCACATCCGGATCCTCCGCAGCCCCGGTCCGGAAAGCCGCCGACGGCGGAGCGCGGATCGGCAGAAAGCCCTCAGCCGTTACCGGAATCCGCAAATGCACCAGGATCCTCGTCGCAATCTCGCCGCTCGGAATCAGCAAGCACCACGGCGGCGAATACGTGGAGCCGCAAACTGCAAAGCGGTTTAGTGGGGCGCGGTAGCGAACAGCGACGAAACGCTGAGAGACCGCGCGTGGCCAGGCTGCGTCTCGTCGGGCTTCGCCTCGCGCTCAGCGTGCTCGCAGGCGGGCGGGGCATGGCCATCGAGCGCTGTCCGGGGGCTGTCTTGCGTGCCGTGCCGCGTGCGCCCCGGTGAAAGATTCCCGCGCTGCACCTACGCGCCTCGCTGGCAGACCGCGGCCGTGGTAGGCTTTGCGTCGCGGCCTTTTTGCGGGGGCTTGATCATCACAGATTCCGGCGCACACGCCGCCCCCTCATGCGCTCTCGAAAGGCTCATCATGCTGACTTTTTGCACGTGCAATAGACTCGCCGCGGCGCCGCGCGCGTGGTTGTGGCCCGTATTGCTGGTCGCCCTCGCCGCGTGCGGTGGCGCCAAGGGTGCCGATGCCACCGCCGATGTTGGCGCGGCGCAGACAGACGTTGCCACTGCCATCGATGCAGCGGACGCGGACAGTGGCGCCGATGCGGACAGTGGCGCCGACGCGGCGGTCTCCGGTGATGCGGTGGCGTCGGATGGCGACGCGGGTGCCGATGCGGCGGCAATTGCCGATGCAGCAGACGTGGACGCGGGCACTGACGCGGCTCTGCTTCCCGACGCGGCAGACGCGGTCGCGGGCACTGACGCGGCTCTGCTTCCCGACGCGGCAGACGCGGTCGCCGACGTGACTGCCACGGCCGCAGACACGGACACCGGCAACGCGGACGACGCCGCGGCGGATGCGGCAGCTGCGGCCGATGGCGGGGACGCCGACACCGCCAGTGATTCCGGGTCGGGTGCAGATGTCGATGCAGCGGTGGCAGGCTGCGCGGCCGCAGCGGACTGCCCGGGTGCGGGGCCCTGCCAGATCGCGGTTTGCGGCGCCGATGGCCAATGCGGGCTGCAGGACGCCGCAGCTGCCTCGCCGTGCAGCGATGGCAGCGCGTGCACGGCTGGCGACTCGTGCAACGGCGGCGCGTGCGTTCCGGGCGCGACTGTGCCCTGCGATGACGGCAAGCCATGCACAATTGACGCTTGCGACCCCGCCATCGGCTGCACGACCAGCGACGCCACCACGGCGTGCGAGGACGGCAACGCATGCACCACCGGCGACGTGTGCGCTGGCGGCCTATGCCTGCCCGGCGCGCCGACGGTTTGCACCGACGGCAACGATTGCACACTCGACACGTGCCTGACGGCCACCGGCTGCGCGTTCGTCGCCGGGTCCGCGGCCTGCGAGGACGGCAACGCCTGCACGGTCGGCGACACCTGCAAGGACGGCGCGTGCACGGCTGGGCCGAGCGCCACATGCCAGGACGACACGCCCTGCACCACGGACAGTTGCGACCCCACGAACGGCTGCAGCTTCAGCGCCAACGACTTGCCCTGCGACGACGAAAACGGCTGCACCATCGGCGACAGCTGCCATGACGGCTTGTGCCAACCGCTTGGACCGAGTGACTGCGACGACCACAATCCCTGCACCACGGAGACGTGCGACGCCAGCAGCGGCGGATGCACGCACACCAACAACACCAGCAAATGCAGCGACGGCAGCAGCTGCACCATCGACGACACCTGCGCGTCCGGCGGCTGCGTGGCGGGCGCGGCCCTGGTGTGCGTCGACGGCAATCCATGCACGACGGACAGTTGCGATAGCGCCAAGGGCTGCGCGTTTCTCGCCAACAGCAACGCCTGCGACGATGGCGACGCCTGCACGACCGGCGACACCTGCGGCGCGACGGGCTGCCACGGCGCCGGCGTACTCGCGTGCGATGACGGCAATCCCTGCACGGATGACAGCTGCAACCTGAGCGAAGGCTGCACCGCGACGGCCAACAGCGCACCCTGCAACGACGGCAATGCTTGCACCGTGGGCGAGATCTGCGGCAACGGCGTATGCCTGACCGGCCAAGCGCGCGCGTGCTCGGACGAGGACGCGTGCACGAGCGACGGCTGCGATCCGGTGAGCGGCTGTGTCTTTCTGGCGTGGGCGGCGACGGCCTGTGACGACGGCAATCCATGCACCGCGGACAGTTGCTCGGCGGCGAACGGCTGCGTGCACATCAATACGGCGCAGGCCTGCGACGATGGCAACGCGTGCACCCAGAGCGACGCGTGCCAAGCCGGCGCTTGCAAGGGCAGCAATCCGGTCACTTGCTCGGCTGCGGACCAGTGCCACACCGCCGGCACCTGCGACAGCGCGACCGGGACTTGCAGCAATCCCAGCAAGGTTGATGGCGCCGCGTGCAGCGATGGCAACGCGTGCACTCAGAGCGACGCTTGCCAAGCCGGCGCTTGCAAGGGCAGCAATCCGGTCACCTGCACGGCCGCCGACCAGTGCC
>CAINLT010000146.1 GCA_903850505.1 uncultured Myxococcales bacterium
GCACCTGCGCTTCGCTTCCTACTTCACCAACTTCACGTCGACCACGGGGCGACTTTCCTCCCAGTTCGGCCTCCACTACATCGGGTACGGTGAGGATGGGTCGTCGTCCGCGCACGGCATGGCGGGCTCAGCCACCGCGCTGTACCAGATTCCGCTCAGCGGCAGGCAGCCCAATGGCCTGCCTTGGGTTGCGCTGGCGCCGTACGTGGGGCTCTCGCCCTCGGCCATTGTCTCGGGCGATTATGCGGCGATTGCCCTGCCGGCGCACTTCGGCCTTGGTCTGCCGATCAGCCCGATCAGTTGGCTGACCATCACGCCATGGGTGGAAGGAACGGCCGGGCTGGGCTTGGACCTGAACGTCAACCGCAACGCGATCAATGACATTGCCTCTGGCGCGATCAAGCCCGCGGACGCCAAGGCGAGCGACGTCCTGCGCTTTGACTACGGGCTGTACCTCTCCAGCCGCTTTGGCCTGAACCTCGCGGCGCATCTGGGCAAGCGCGTCGACGTGCAGGTGCAAGGGCTCGGCAACTGGCTCAGCCAGCCCGCCAACAGCCGCTTCGTATTCATGGCCGGCGCCGCGATCGTCTGGCATTGGGATGAAGTCGTGTCGGCGGTCCTGCCCGACAATGGCTGTCCGGTTCCGGGCGCCGTATCGGAAACCAACGCCAGCTTATGACGCGTCGGCGGGCAGCTCGGCGCCGCGTTCGATCGCCGTCTTGGCCGCCAGTTCGCCAACGATAGCGCGCACCACGACGCTCGCCGCCACCATTCCGAACACCGATGTGACGAAGACCGCCGAGCCTTCAATGAGCGGACGATCCGTGCAAGCGTGGTAATCGTTGTCCTTGCCCCACGTTCCGTCCGGACTCGTCGGGCAGAGGCACTCAAAGCCCTGGGCATCCCAAATCGGCGGGATCGGCAGCCGCCGCGACTCCAGGCTATAGATCGCCAGCACGCCCGCCGGCCCGGAATTCTCGCCCGGCGGCCACTTCAGCTTCTGCCGCAAATGCTTGCGAATCGTGCGCGCCAGCGGGTCGCCGTGCGTCGCGAAGAGATCCGCCACGCGCACAAGCGTCGGGTCCAGCTTGCCCGCCGCGCCCATCGACGACACGATCGGAATCCCCAGCTTCTTGCAGCGGTCGATCAGGTGCGCCTTGGCGGCGATGTTGTCGATCGCGTCGATTACGAAGTCCGGCTTGTTGTCCTCCGGCAGGAGCGTCTCGGCGTCCTTGGGCTGGTAGAACGCCTGCACGGCGGTGACGGTGACTTGCGGGTTGATCTTGCGGCAACGCTCCGCCAACAGCTCCGCCTTGCTCTGGCCCACCGTACCCTGCAACGCCTGGATTTGCCGGTTGACGTTTGTCGCGCACACCACGTCGTAGTCCACGAGCGTCAGGTGGCCGATGCCCGAGCGCGCGAGGCCTTCCACGGCAAAACCACCGACGCCGCCGACGCCAAAGACGATGACATGCGCCGCTTCCAGCCGGTCAAAGCCGGCCTCGGAAGTCAGCCGCACAAGCCGGTCAAAGCGTCGCTGGTTCGGCCGCGTGCGCGCGGGCCGCGGCGGCGACTCTGCCGGTTGCGGGCGGGTATCGTGGCTGTGATCGTGGTCCATCGGCATCCTCGTTCAGGGCGCGAGATGGTATAGCCTGCGGGCGTTCTCAGCCACACGAATTTGCAGGGCATGCGCCGTCTCGCCGCGCCACGCCGCGATCTGCTCGCCAAGCTGCGTCATCTGCGCCACCGCCGCGTCGTAGGGCAGGTCCAGGAACGGCCAGTCGGTCTCAAGCAGCAGCCGGTCCGCGGCGATGGTTTGCGCCAACAGGCGCCGCTTCTCCGGCACTTCCCGCGGCTCGAGCGCCATGGCGATGCCCAGCCCGAGCGCCTCAAACGCCGGCACCAGCTCCAGCGATCCCGACCACCGGTGCACGGCGCCGCCCGCGGGCACGCCCACGCGCCGGAGTACGTCCAGCGCATGCCCGTACCAGCCGACAAGATGGAGTACGACCGGCAACTGGCGCGCGCGGGCCTCCAGCAGGCCACGCTCAAAGAACGCCAACTGCTGCGGCAAGGGCCAGACGTCCTTGTACCGGCGATCGAGGCCAATCTCACCCAGCGCCACGACCGACGGATGCGCCAGCTCCGCGCACATCGCCGCGTAGGCCTGCATCCGCGCGGCGTCGTCGGGCAGCCGCGCGAGGTACTCGGGGTGCATGCCCACCGCGCGGCGAATCATCGGCCACTGTTCCGCCAGCTCGCGACTCCGCGCCAGCCGCTCCGGGCCGTAGCCCGCCGTCAGCGCACCCGGCCAGCCCGCGGTCACCAACCGGGTCAGGGCGTCGTGCAGCCGGGCCGGCGGCTCGTCCGGGTCGTCCAAGTGCGTGTGGCTGTCGAGCCACGGCGTCGTGCTCAGGGCGCGCATCCGCAGACGAATTTGTCACCGCAGCAGTCGCCGTACGTGTTGCAGAGATCGTCGCAGTAGCAGCTGCCGTAGTTGCTGACGCCGCCGCACGAACCGAGACAGGTGTCGTTCTGGCTGCCGCAAGACTGCTTGTTGGCGCAGTCCTTGGCGTCGTAGTCGGCGCAGCAGTTGCCTTGGGCCTTGCAGCCGGGTGTGCAGGAGCACGGGCCGTTGTGGGACTGGGTGCCGCAGCTGCCGTTGCACGAGCCAGGTGGCGCGCCACAATTCCCTGAGCTGCCATCGGCGGCAGCGGTGCATGTGCCCGCACAAGTCTGCGTGGTCTGCCAGCTGCCCCAGACGACGTCGGTTGTGGCGATCGAACATGCCGCCGAGCCGGTGCACTGGCCTTGGCCGGTGCGCTGCTGGAGGGCGTTGCCGGCGCACTGGTATTGCACCGCGGCCGCGACGTCCCCGCACGGTGTGCCGGTGGCGAGGACGATGCCCGCGCTCGTGTCGCAACAGACGCCGGAAGTGCAGCCGCAGGCGCTCGGCGCGTCGGGACAGCAGGTGCCGGCACCCACGCAGTCCGCCGAGCATTTGCAGCCGTAGGTGCCAGAGCCGCCACAGGTTCCTGCGCACGAGCCCTCGACCTGGCAAGTCGGCACAATGCCGCTGCCCTGCGGCGTGCAGAGCGTGCCGGGCGGACAACTGCTGATCGTCGCCCATGCGCCAGCGGCGCCGGTGGCCATCGCGTTCGCGCAGACGGTGGCCGACGCGCCGTTGCAGCCCGCGGTGAAGTCGCGCTTCTGCACGTCAGCGCCGCTGCATTGGTAGTCCGAGCCGATGACGGCAGTGCCGCACGCGGTCCCGGCGGGCTGGATCAACTGGCCAACCGTGTCGCAGCAGATGCCCGCGGTGCAGCACCCCGGTTTGTCGCTGAGCGCGCACAGGCCCACGCTGGTGTTGCACGTGCCGATCTTGCAGGCGACGCCGCTGTTGCTGCAGTCCGCGTCGCTTTGGCAGCAGCCCGGCTGCGCGGTGCCTTTGCATTCGCCGGTCGACGTGCAGATATCGCTGAAAGTGCAGGCGTTGTTGTCATTGCACAGCGTGCCCGGCGTGCCGGACCAGCTGGTCGGCTTGTTGCCGGGGACGCAGATCTGGCACGGGTTGGCGGCGTTCGTGGCGTTGCTGCCGATGCACTGGCCGTCGATCAGGCACCAGCCGGGGAGCAATTCCGGCTTGCATTGGCCGTCGACGGGATCGCACGACGCGGCCTGGCAGTCTGAAGGCGCGCCGCACGAAACGCCCGTGCTCGTGCAGTTGCCGTCGCTGGGGTTGCAGCTGTCGGTCGTGCACGAATTGCCGTCGTCGCAGTCGCCGTCGCTCTTGCAGCAGCCCGGAATTTTGACGATCAAGCACTTGCCCTCGATTGCGTCGCACGTCGGCTTGTCACACTGGCCCTTGGCGATGCAGTCGGCGTCCTTCTGGCAGCAGCCAGAGAGCTTGCTCCAACTGTCCTGGTCCTGCGTCGGGTCGCAGATCTTGCAGGGATCGCCGGGAATCGCGGCCTGCGCCTGCACGCAGGTGTTGCCGATGTGGCACCAGCCGTCGAGCACGGTGTGGTGGCATTTCTCGCCGTCGCAGGTGTCAAACGTGCAGTTCAATGCGTCGTCGCAGCCGGCGGGGAGCGCGGGCGTGCACTTGCCGTTCTTGCACGCGTCGGGGCCGTTGCAGGGAATCCCGTCGTCACACGCGACGCCGACGGTTGGCGCGACCTGGCAGCAGCCGAACTGGCAGAGCGTTGCAGTGCACGGATCGGCCGCGGGATTGCAGTCGTCGTCGATTTGGCAGGGCTGGCTGCACGTGATGCTGACGCTGTCCGCGGCGGTGGCGTCATCGGCGTCGTCGACTGCAACATCGTCTGCCGTCCGCGTGTCGTCGTCGGCGAGATCGCCCGCGCCGTCGGGGACGAAGGTGCCGGGAATCTCGCCGCTCGCAGCGTCAAAGGCGAAGCCGTCAAAGCCGGGCAAGCCTTTGCCGCTCGTGTCGGCCAGGAACCCCGTGCTGACGCCCACCGACGTCGGTGTCGAGCACCCGCCCGCGAGAGCCAGCACGACAGAACATCCAACGCCGACTAGCAAACTTCGCGTTCCGCGCGTCGCGATCCGTGCCCAGCGTTGCTCCATCGACGCGTCCTCATTCCCCGGGTTGTGGATCCCGCACGCTCAGAGTGTAGACGATCGCCCGGGGAGATCGCCAGAAGATCGCGCCTTGCGCGGTGCGCTGTCACTTCCTCTTGACAATGGGGCGGCTCGCGTCGATCCTCGCGCCCCCTTTTGTCGTGGGAGCTGACCAGACTATGCGCGATTTCATCTTCACTTCTGAATCTGTCACCGCCGGGCATCCGGACAAGGTCGCCGATCAAATCTCTGACGCCATTTTGGACGCCCTGCTTGAGCAGGATCCGCGTTCGCGTGTCGCGTGTGAGACGCTCGTCACGACGGGCTTGGCGCTCATCGCCGGCGAAATCACCACGACGGCTTACGTCGACATGCCCTCGATCATCCGCAAGACGATCACGGAAATCGGCTACGACGATCCGAACGATCGCTTCGAAGGTTCGAGCTGCGCCGTGCTGACCTCCATCGGCAAGCAGTCCCCGGATATCGCGCAGGGCGTCGACGTTAAGGCCGGACTGGATCCGGAGCAGGGCGCTGGCGATCAGGGCTTGATGTTCGGCTATGCCTGCGATCACACGCCGGAACTGATGCCGCTGCCGATCACGCTGGCGTCGCGCCTGACGCGCACGCTGGAGAACCTGCTGCACGGCAAGACGCTGCCGTGGCTGCGCCCCGACGGCAAGAGCCAGGTCTCCGTGCGCTTCGAGAACGGCC
Organism: uncultured Myxococcales bacterium; assembly: GCA_903850505.1. Lineage (GTDB taxonomy): Bacteria > Myxococcota_A > UBA9042 > UBA9042 > UBA9042 > CAIYBN01. The sequence continues at coordinate 5,299 of CAINLT010000146.1, forward strand.
GTCCGGTCGGCATCGATGCGGTCGTCGTGAGCACGATGCACCGCGACACGATCAGCCACAAGGATCTGTACGACGCAGTCATGGAACACGTGATCCTGCCGTCGCTTCCGAACGAGTTGCTGAGCAAAGACACGAAGTTCCACATCAACCCGACGGGCAAGTTTGTCGTTGGTGGCCCCCACGGCGACGCGGGGCTGACGGGTCGCAAGATCATCGTCGACACCTACGGTGGCTGGGGCCGTCACGGCGGCGGCGCGTTCTCCGGCAAAGACCCGTCCAAGGTCGATCGCTCGGCGGCTTACTTCGCGCGCTATGTGGCCAAAAACATCGTCGCCGCGGGTCTCGCCAGCGAAGTTGAACTCCAGGTCTCGTACGCGATCGGCGTCGCCCGCCCGACGAGCGTCAAAGTCGATACGTACGGCTCCGAGAAAGTCTCGCCCGAGAAGATCGAGAAAGCCGTGCTGGAAGTCTTTGATTTCCGTCCTGCTGAAATCATCCGCCGCCTCGACCTGATGCGGCCGATCTATCGTCAGACGGCTTCGGGCGGCCACTTCGGTCGCACTGGGCCCGGCTTCACGTGGGAGCGTACCGACGCTGCCGCGGATCTGAAGCGTCTGGCTGGTTCCTGAGGGATCCGCCGGCTCGTGCCGGTATGTGATCGCTTCGAAACGGGTTTGGCTTGACACAACGGTGTCACCGCCGCTAGAATCTCGGCCCCCGCGTTTGCGCACATGCCAACGCGCGGTCCGATTTGTCAGAGGAAGTTTCCATGAGCCTGAGCAAGCAAACCGTCAGCGTGCGCACCCAAGACGCGCCGCACCAGTGGTACGTCATTGACCTGAAGGACGCTGTCCTCGGTCGTGCTGCCGTCAACATCGCCAACATTCTGCGGGGTAAGGACAAGCCGTCCTACACGCCGAATGCTGACGTGGGTGACTTCGTCGTCGTCATCAATGCCGCTCAGTTCAAGCTGACCGGCAACAAGATGGACAACAAGATCTACCGCTACCACACCCAACACATGGGCGGCCTGAAGGAATTCACGGCCAAAGCGTTCATCGCCCGCAACAGCGCGGAAGCGGTTCGTCGCGCGGTGTGGGGCATGCTGCCCAAGGGCGCGCTTGGTCGTCGTCTGATCACCAAGCTCAAGGTGTACCCGGGTCCGCAGCACAAGCATGCGGCGCAGAACCCGATCGCCCGCGCTGTCTAAGCCCAAGTTCAGCTGTAATCAGCACTGGTTCAACTGACTTTCTCTTACGCTGACCGATACGCCAGCGTCACAGGTTCACACAATGGCCACCACCCGCCGCGTCAATGAGTCCTCCGCCCCCGCCAAGCGCTGGTACGCCACCGGTCGTCGCAAAGAAGCGACCGCGCGCGTCCACCTGCTCGCCGGCACGGGCAAGATCACGGTCAACGGCCGTGAGATCGCCGAGTACCTGCGTCGCCCGACGCTGGAAATGGTCGTTGCCCAGCCGTTCGAAGTCGTCGAGCGCCCGGGTCAGTTCGACGTGCGCGCCACGGTGAGCGGCGGTGGTCTGGCCGGTCAGGCCGGCGCCCTGCGTCACGGCATTGCCCGCGCGCTGACGGTGTTCGAAGCTGAAATGCGCCCGCCGTTGAAGGCCGCTGGTCTGCTGACCCGCGATGCCCGCGCCAAAGAGCGCAAGAAGTACGGCCGCTACGCTGCGCGCGCCCGCTTCCAGTTCTCGAAGCGTTAATCGGTCTGCCAGGCCGGCTCCAAGCGAGTCGGCCTGCGGCGCGTACGCGCGCCAGGTTCTCAAGTCGGCGCGTTCGCGCGCTGGCGCCCCGCTGAGTAGCTCAGGTGGTTAGAGC
>CAINLT010000147.1 GCA_903850505.1 uncultured Myxococcales bacterium
CGATCTGGGCGAGGCCAAGGGGATCTATAGCGACCTGCTGATCCACGACATGGGCAAGGACGACGACAACAAGATGCCCGACGCGAAGGCCGGTGGCCACGATTGGCGCACGGCGCAGTTGTGGGGGCTCCGCCTGCACAAGGGCTTCTTCCACGACCATCGCGCCAAGAACTACGATCAGGCCATCGACATGCACCGCGGCGAGAGTGACAAGTCTCGTCAGGCCGTGCAGTTGCTGCCGCCGGAGCGGCGCAAACAGCTGATGGCGTTCCTCGCCTCTCTGTAGGATTTGCCCAAACGCCGGGCCTCTGCCACGCTGGCGCAAGGAGGCCCCATGGCTGAGAATCTGATTGCAGCGTTTCTGGGCATCGCGACATGGTCATTGGCGGAGTACCTGCTCCACCGCTTCCTTGGCCACGACAAGCGCACATGGCCCAACGCGTTTGCCACCGAGCACATTCGCCACCACAGCCAGGGCGACTACTTTGCGCCGACGTACAAGAAGGCCTTCGCTGCCCTTGGCGCGCTGGCGTTGGTGCTGCCCATCGCCGTGTTGCTCGTCGGCTGGCACGACGGCGCGGTGTTCAGCGGCGCGTTTGTGGCCATGTACGTGACGTACGAGATGCTGCACCGCCGCGCGCACACGCATCCGGGCGTCGGCGCGTACGGCCAGTTCCTGCGGCGCCATCACTTCCATCACCACTTTGGCAACCCCAAGTCCAACCACGGCGTGACGTCGCCGATCTGGGATTGGGTGTTTGGCACGCTGGAGCCGTCGACGCACGTTCGGGTGCCGGAAAAGCTCGCGATGGTGTGGCTGTTGGACCCGACGACGGGCGACGTGCGGACCGAGTTCGCGGGCGCCTACGAGCTGGTGCGCAAGCGCGCCTGAGGGCTACGAACGTGGCGCGGTGCGGCGGTAGCTGCGCAAAGTCGCCATCAGCAAGCCAGCCACGACTGCGACGACGCTGACGCACGCGGCGTAGATGCCCAGCGCCGGGATCGGACCCAGCGCCGCCAGCAGCAGCCCCGACAGGAGCCCCGAGAGGGCCGGAAAGAACTGCGTGGTAATCGCGTAGCTGGCCATGACGCGACCGCGGTAGGCTTCCGCGCTGACGTCCTGCAGCGAGGCCGCGAGAAAGGCGACCGCTGATCCCGCCAGCACGCACGCGCCGATGAACACCGCGACCGCCAGCGGCAGCGCCGTCACGTTCGCCAGCACCGCGCACAGGAGCGCGCTCGCGACGACGCCCGCCAGCAGCGCGCGCCCGGGATGCGCGAGGCGCTTCAGGCTCAGGGCAATCAGTCCCCCGGCGATCAGCGACGGCGCCGCCAGTCCCAGGAACACGCCGCGCGCGCCGGGCTCCAGGTGCAGGGCGGAATCGAGGTAACGCGGCATGATGACCTGGATCGGCCCCATGAGCAGATGGGCGATCGCCGACGCGGCGAGCAGCTGCAACACGATGGGCGTGCGCCGCACATAGGCCCAGCCTTCGCGGATGCTCCCGACGCCGCTTTGGCCCGGCGCGCGATGGGCAGCCGGCAAGCCGACCATGCACAGGACGCTGGCCAGCAGCAGTCCCACCGCGACGAGAAAGACCGTGACCCACGGAAAATGCTGGCGCACTTGGCCGACGAGCAGCGGCGCGCCGCCAAAACCGACGGTTGTCAGCACGTTGAACAGGATGGCCGCGCTGCGCAGCCGGTCGGACGGCGCCAGATTGGGCAGATAGGCGAGACGCGCCGGGGCAGCATAGCTCCACGACAGCCCGGCGAATAGCGCCGCCAGCGACGCGAACGCCAGCGCCTCCCGCCGCATCCAAGGCACCCACGCGGTGAACGCGAGCGTCAGCGCCGCCAGCATCAGGCCAAAGTGCCCTGCCCGCACGACCCGCAGCGGATTCACGCGATCGCACAGCGCGCCGCCATGCCAGCCAAACACGATCGGCAGGCCAAAACAGACAAGCAGCAGCGCGCCCGACCAGGCCGGCGCCTGCAGCACTTCTTGCGTCCACTGCACGAGGCCAAAGTTGATCATGTGGCCGCCCAGGAACGCCAGCAGACAACCGACCAGATAACGGAGCAAAAGCGGGCTCATGGCGTCACCTTGGCCCACGGCGGCGTGATGTGGATGAGGGTCGGCTGTGCGCCTTCAATGTGCCACGCGGGGAAGGCGCCGTTGGCGGTGAAGATGCTGCCGTCGCGGGCGATTTCAACGTCGCGCGTGAACGTGGTCCGGTGCGGCATGGGAAAGACGCTCCATTGGCCGGTGGCGATGTTGAGCGCGTTGACGGTGTCTGATGCGGTGCCGGTGACCCAGACGATGCCGCGCGCCCGGTCGACGTTGAGCGCGTACGGCGTGTCGCTGCCTTTGGGCAACGTGGGCATGTCAAAACGCGTAAAGACGCCGAGTTTCGGCATGTACCGCAGCACCGCCGACTCCGCGAACGCCGTAATCCACACGTTGCCATCGGCGTCGCTGCGCAGGCGGCGCGGCCCCTTGGCCGGAAACGCGATGAGCGTCGGCGCCAGCGTCTTCGGGTCGATGCGCACAAGGTCGTTGGCGTGCAGGCGCGCCACCCAGACCACGCCATCGGGGGTCAGATCGATGCCGTACGGCAACGGCGTGCCGGAAGCGCGCTCGTCAATCGGCAGCGCGGAAAGCGGCAGCCCCAGCGTCGCGAGCTTGAACATGAGCGGCACGATCCGCACGGTAAACGCTTCGCCCAGACTGCGCGTCGGCAGGTCGATGAAATGCTGTTCGCCCGTCGCGCGGTCAATCATGCCGACCTGGTTGGACAGCGCCAACGTGAACCACACGCGATCCTTGGCGTCCACGCGAATCGTGTGCGGATACAGGCCGTCCTTGAGGCGGTGAACGGTGAACTGCTTGGTCTTCGGGTCAAACTCGACTATCCGCCGCTGCACCGACGGCGTCAGGAACACATGGCCGTCCTTGGCGCTCATCGCCAGCGAATGCAGCGCGAGGTAGCTCTCGTGCTTGGGAAAACTCGCCAGCCGCGCCGCGAACATGCCACCCAGCGTGTCGTCGCGGTCGCGCGGCAGCTTGTAGACGGTGAAATGGCCGTTCAGCGGGTCGATTTCGTAGAGGCGATCCTGCAGATTGTCACCGAGATAGACCTTGCCGTTGTCGTGCACCAGCATGTCGTGCATCTGGCTCATCGCGTCGCCCATCGGCCACTCATCGATGCGCACTTGCGCCAGCGCGTCCTGCCAGGCCAACGGTTCGGCCAGCTTCTCCGGATGGGCGCGCAAGTCGGCATAGCCCGCCTGCAGCGCTTCGGGCGCCAGCTTCTGCACCGTCGTCGCCAGCCGCGCGCCATAGCCAATCATCCGGCTGATCGTCGTGCGCCACTGCGCGGGCGTGTGTTCGGCGCGAATGAACGGCGCGCCCTGTTGATGGCAGAAACCGCACTGCATCCGGAACTGCTTGTCCTGCTCCGGCGTTCCCACATGCACGCCGGAAGCCCATACGTTGGCCGGCTTGGCCGCCGCCAGCGCCTGACGATCGGTCTCCGCGCGCAGGACCGTGTTGAGCGTGGCGTCCGCCGGCACCTCCGCGAGTTTCAGGTCGACAAAACCCGGACGCCGCAGCCGCACGTTGATCCGCCCCTCGCCCGGCGGCAGGTCCATGCGCACATGCCCCGTCGCGTCGGTGAACGCCGTGTGCCACGCATCCGCCGTCTGCGGCGCGCCCGGCTTGGCATAGCCGTTGTCGCTGCGATCCACCGGCAACGGATGCGTCGGCGTGACGGTCGCCATGACGAGCGACAGCGGCCGACCGTCGGCATCCTGGACGGCCAAATCCAGCGCGTGCGCAGGCGCGGGCAGCGCGAACGCAAGCAGGAGCGCGAGTCGAGCCTTCATGACGCCCTTCGCAGATTCGGCTGCGCCTGCAAGAGCGCGGCGAAGGCCTGTGCGGACGTGAAACGCGGCGTGTAGGCAAAATCGCGCTTGAGGCGCGCATTGGCCAGCACCGGGCGGTACTGCAAAAAACCGACCTGCTCCGGGCCGTACTGCACGATGCCAAGCGGGTGCAGCACGGTCAGCAGCGCGCGCAGGAGCCACGCCGGCACCGGCACGTAGGGCTTGTCCAGCTGCTGGGCAATCTCACGCATCGTCAGCGCGCCGTCGCCAGCCAGATTGAACACGCCCGTCGTCTGGTTCTGCACGCCCTGTATGAGGATCTGCACCACGTCCTCGTCCCAGATGAACACGAACGGACTGTCGCAGCCCGTCACGCCCAGCACGCGCGGCTTGGCGAACAACGCCGTGATTTGGTTGGCGACGTGCCGCCCCAGAATCGTCCCCGGCCGCAGGATGAGCAGCTTGAGTTCAGGATGCGCCGCGCGCGTCTCCGCCAGCATCTGCTCAATCAGCCGCTTGTGATCGGAATAGGCGAACTCCACGTTGCCGCGGATTGGCGTGTCCTCATCGATCCAGGCTGGATTGTCCGCGTGATAGCCGTACGCCGCGCCGCTCGTCGTCACCGTCAGGTGCGCGACGTGGTGGGTCAAGCACAGCTGCACGAGCGTTTCCGTCGCGCCCACGTCGATCGCGCGCATCTCCGCGCGGCTCATCCCGGGCGGCGGCGTCACGATGGACGCGAGGTGAATCACCGACGTCGGCTTGAACGACGCGAAGACTGCAGTCAACGCCGGCGTGTCGCGCAGATCGACCTGCTGGAACCGTTCTTGCGGCTGCGACGGCGGCCGGATGTCAACGCCACAGACCTGCGTGTCGGGCAATTGCGCCAGCGCCGGCACGAGCGCGCTGCCGATGAAGCCAGCCGCCCCGGTAACAAGAATCCTTTGCATCGCGTGACCTTGGAAACACGCACCTGTCCAATCGGCCCCTCCGCCGGACACGCGCCTCGCCGCGGCGAGACTGTGCACGTGCGGCTGGATGGGGTCAAGCGCCCACGGGACGCTGCCTCTGGTGGCGCGACAAGTCCTTGTGATACAAGCCCAACCGCCAGAGGTAGCCAAACCTCCGCACTACTGCATCGGAAAGGAGAGAGTCATGGTCAACACTGAAGAGTCCGCGCCGGAGTTCATCCTGAAGCTGCTCGGCAAGGACGCCGAGTTGGAGTGGCAGATTGCCGACATCCACGACGCCTGCGGCGGCCGCTGGACCAAGGCCAACCTCAACAACGCCCTGGATCGCTTGCTGAAGAAAGGCCAAGTTTCGCGCACGGTGGACCCGAATCGCGCAGCATGGTGGTCGATCGTGGTGTGAGACCGGTTCACGTTCCGTGCCCGCATTCCGACTTGGGCGGCGAAACCTCCTTCTGACCCGGGCGACGGCCGAAAACCGCTGATGCTTGGGCCAGAACTGCGGTTGACGATCGGCGGACGGGCGACCAAACTTGCCGCGACGGGAGGCCTGCGCCGCCCACGGAGCCGTGCCAATGCGTCCAGCCCTCCCTGCCCTCATCCTCGCTGCCCTCCTCGCCGCTTGCGGGACCAAGGCGACAACTCCCGCCGCTGACCTCGATGCCAACGGGGCCGACGCCGCCGCCGACGTTTCCGGCGACGCAACCGCGACTGCGAGCGAAGTGCCGCTGGACAGCCAAAGCCCGTGGCCCAAATTCCGCCGCGACGCCCGGCAGACCGGCCGCAGCCCGATGCAGCGCGCCGCAACGAGCAACGCGCCATGGACGCTGCAGACCGCCAAAGGCATCTTTTCATCCCCCATCGTCGGCGCCGATGAGACCGTCTACATCGGCTCGGCGGACCGCAAGTTCCGCGCGATCGACCACACCGGAAAGGTCACCTGGGAGGTCGAAACCGGGGAAATCATCGACAGCTCCGGCTTGCTCGACGACGCGGGCCGCATCTTCTTTGGCTCGGGCGACGGCAAGCTCTACGCCCGCAACGCGGCCACGGGCGCGGAGCTGTGGACGTGGACGGCGGACTCCGCCACGGACACCGGTGGCATCATCAGCTGGTTTGAGGGCAACGTCGCGATTGGCCCCGACGGCACGTTGCTGGTCCCCAACGACAACTTCCGCGTGTACGGGATCGACCGCCTGACCGGCCAGCCGAAATGGCATGAACAACACACCGACCAGACGTGGTCCTTGCCGGCGGTCGACGTGGCCAACGGCTTGCTTGTGCACGGAAACAATCAGCTGCTCCCGGCGCTTGGCGACAACCTGTTCGCGCTGAAATTCGATGGCACGCCGGCCTGGAGCGCGAGCGCGCCGGGCTCGATCGCCGCGAGTCCACTGGTCACGAGCACGGGCCTCGTCGTCGTCGGCGGCTTTGACGGGTACGTTCACGCCTACGACGCCAAGACCGGCGCAGCCAAGTGGTCACGGCCCACACGCGACCACGTGTACGCGAGCGCGGCGGAGTTGTCTGATGGCACGATTATCGTTCCCTCCTGCGACGGCACCATCTACGCGCTCGATCCCGCGGACGGCCACGTGCACTGGGCTTTCGACACGCTCGACCCGATTCGCGGTTCGCCCGCCGTCGATGCCGACGACCGGATTTACGTCGGCGCGGGCGACGGCCGCCTGTACGTCATCGAGAAGGACGGCAAGAAGCGATTTTCCCTTCAGCTGATCAACGCCGACCGCAACGACCTGAACGCGTCGCCCGCGCTCGGCCGTGAGGGGATCTACCTCGGCGGCGAGGACGGCCGCGTGTTTGCAGTGGCGTACGATCAGTGCCTGGCCGCCGGCAAGAGCGATCCGAATTGCGACACCTCGCCGACCGAGACCCTTCCAGCCGATGGCGCGCTGCTTCTGTTCACGAGCAAATTTGGCTCGCCGCTGCTGACCGCGCCGACGGGAATCGACGCCAACCAGGCTATGGCGTTTTCACTCTTTGTGCGCGCGGCGGGAGACACGCTGCTCGGCCTGATCGACGATGCGACACTCAAGATAACGGTCCAGCCGCCGGCGGACGTCGTGTTGCAGGTTTCCGGCGACCGCCGCTTCTTCACGCTGTCGCCCAAGACTGCGTTTCAGCCGGACGCCGACGGCAAAGTCACGCTGCACGTGACCGGCCAATGGCTGAAGGACCCACAGCGCGATGGCCTGAAGACCACCGGCGGGACGGTCGGCGGCGCGCTGGATCAGACTTTCACGTTTGCCCTGAACCATCCGACGGACGCGCCCGCGGCGTTGCCGCTGCCGGTGCCGACGACGCCGGGCGACGATGCCGGCATTTGGGAGATGGCGCGGCTCGCGGCGCCGTTGCCAACAATCCTGCCGTCCTACAACCAGATCGGCTTTGACTCCCTGCACTGGGAAGTTGGCCTCGTGCACGGCAATGGCCAGGACGCGGTCGGTTGGGTCATGGGCGCGCTGCCGAGCGACCAGCCGCCAGGCGTCATGCCCGACCCGGCGACCAAAGCGCTGTTTCCAGTGACGATTCACTTCCAGGATGGCCGCGTGACGCTTGAAAACCAAGCGGGGCTTGCGCTGGAGGCGATGGGCGCGCAGCTGTCGTTTGACGATTTTCGGCTGAGCGCGCGACTGGACAGCAAGGGCGAGGCGCAGGCAGGCGGCGCCGTGCTGTCGGTCACGAGCACATGCAGCACGATCGCATTTTACGGCACGTTCTTGCAGCAGCTCGGCTTCTGCAATCCGACGACGGATCAGCTCGTGGCCTTTGGCGCCGCGCTGATTCGGCCGGTGGGCAACGGCATCCAACATGCGCCGACCGGCGTCGGTACAGCGACCGCCCAGCGCACGCCAAACTTGGTGAGTTTCACGCTGGCCGGTGGTACGCTGAGCGCGACGCAGCACCGGCTGGGCATTCTGCTGGAGGACGCGGCGACCGGGACGCCGCTGCCGCTTTCCTACGGTCCGAAGACGACGCAGACCGGCGACGCGCAGGCGCATCTGACGACCGTCACGCTGGACGTGGCGAGCGCCAAATTGCCAGCGAAAGTCCGCGCTTGGCTGATGGTCGACACTTATCCGGCCGCCGTGAGGGAACTCACGCTGCCGTAACAGCTTCCGGTTCTGGCCAATCGAGCGCTGGCGCGAGTCCGCCAAGCGATGCACGCAACTCAGCGATTTCCGCGGGCCCGAGGCGCGCGCAGAGGGCGGCGATAAGCGCAGCACCTTCTAGAGCAGGGATAGCCGGCAGCATCGCTTGCAGGTTGTAGCGCAGGATTGACGGGGCGGTTGCGGCGAGAATGCGCCGCTGGACAGCGGACAGCGTCACTTCGTCGAAATTCTCCAGAAGCGCCGGCATCGCGCCGACTTCCTCCAGATCCAGATGCGGCAAGTACGCCGCCACAAACCGGGCGAGCGCCCGATAAACGGCAAGGTCATACTCCGGCGCCTTCTCCAAGAGGGCAATCGCCGTCGCGTTTTGCAGCGCCGCGACCTTGACCTCCACCGCGGAATGCTCGTTCTCCAGCCGCTTGGCGATTTCCGGCGCCGATTCGCGGATCAAAGGCTGGAGGAATTCATCTTCCTTGTCGGCGTGATCAAGCAGCGCCGCGATGAGCGCATCGATGTCGTGCACGAGGTCGACGCGCGCCCCATCGTCTCGCCAATCCAATTGCCCTGCCCGACGCGACAATTCAAAGAGCACATGCCGTTGCCCTTTGTGGACGAGAAGGTAGAAATCCGTACGCAATGCAGCCATTTCGACCTCCGACCCAGACATACTTCAGCGGCAAATCTGCCACGCTGCAAACGGACCCAGCGCCCGTAACACGTGATCGTTTGCGGAGCCTGCAACATTGTAAGCAAGCCGCAAGGCTTTGGGCAACGCTTTAGGACGGTGCTGGGCCTCGTGCAGCTCGGAAATGAGGAGCCGTCGCCAGGCGTGCGTCGCACCGCAATTGTCCAGCGCGAGGCCAGAACACGTATTTATCAATCTCAGCCGCGGCTTGGGCGAATTGCCGGACTGAAGTTGCCGGGCAATCCTCACGCCTCGTCGATAACGATCAAATTGCGGCCCGACGACTTGGCTCGATAGCAAGCCAGATCTGCGCGGCCGACAAAAGCATCGCGAGACTCGCCAGGACGGCGCTCGGCGACGCCAGCCGAGACGGTCACGTGCACGCCAGGGGCAAATTCGGCTGCGGCAATCCGTTGCCTCGCGCGCTCCGTCACGGCCGCGGCGGCAGGGAGCGGAGCGCCCGGCAAGATGATCAGAAACTCCTCGCCGCCCATGCGCAGCACGCGATCCTCCTTGCGCAGCAGGCCGTGCAACAGTTCGACGACGCGCCGCAGCACGATGTCGCCGGTCGCATGGCCATGGCGGTCGTTGATCGACTTGAAGTGATCGAGGTCGACCATTACCGCGGACAGCGGCATTGTGTCGCCAAGCCCGGGCACAAATTGCTCCAGCGCCCGACGGTTGTACGCGGCGGTCAGCGGGTCCAGCGTCATCAAGCGCCGGAGGCGACCAACCTGCAGGCTGCGCTCCATCATGCCGACGGCGAGGCGGACGCGGTCCTCGTCCTGCTGGTCAAACGGCGGCGAGGACGGGGACATGGTCGAGAGGACGCCGATGCACCCTTGCTCGTCCAGCACCGGCACGCCCAGGAAGGAACCGAACACCGCGATTTGACCGGATTTCTGGACAAAACGCGGATCGGATTCGGCATGTTCCAAGCGCAGCAACTGCTGGTGCCCCACGACCCAGCCGACCAGCCCTTCACCGACGTCAAACTCGATGCTCGGCTGCGCGTGCATCGTCGGCCCGGACCGGGCGGCTACAAGGAGCCGGCGCCGCGTCTCGTCAAGGAGGCGCACGCTGACGCGCGGCACGCCGAGCAGCTCAGCGACGGTCGTGCAGAGGCGCTGCAGGGCGACGTCCAGCTCAGCGTCCTCGTGAATCGTCGCGACGAGGCGCAGCAGCGCCGGCACCGGATCGAGCGGCGGATGGCGAGGCAGATGGGGCAGCGTAGACATCAGGAAATCCGGCCGCCACGCGGCGACATTCTGTAGTTTCGCGTGCAGTGGCGCGACGGTCAACGAGGAAATTGTGGAGAGCGTGCCGGGCTGCAAACGGAGACGCAGACGGGGACTGGGCATCGAGGCGACACCGGCTGTCACACGCGGGACTGTGGGCCGCGGGAGCACGTTCCCGCCACCGAGCAGACGTGCTAGCGTCTTCGCATCGGGTCGGACGAGACGGCGGCGAACCTTGGAGCGTGAGATGACCCCAGTGAAGCAGCTGACGCCAGACGATCTGGCAAGCCTGAAGAACGCCAAGACCTTGTTGGAGAACCCTGGCCTTGCAGCCAAGGCGACCAACCTGCTCGGGGCGCCCATCGAGAAAGGCTTTGAAGCGCTGCCGGCCAATTGGCGGGAGAAGGTCACGCTCGCGACGGAGTCCGCGCTGACGAAGGCGCTCGCCGTCGCCGTCCGGACGATGACCGATGGCAAAGTGGAGCCGCCGAACGACCGCTGGCACATGCTGGCCGTAGGCGTCTCTGGCGCCCTGGGCGGTGCCGCCGGTCTCGCCGCGCTGCCAATTGAACTGCCGCTCAGCACAACCATCATCCTGCGATCCATCGCGGACATCGCCCGGAGTGAGGGCGCGAACGTGCGGGATGTGGCAACCGGGCTTGCATGCATGGAAGTATTTGCAATGGGCGGTCGGACACCTGGCGACGACGCGACCAATTCCGCGTATTTTGCCACGCGAATGATGCTCGCCCGCTCGGTCACCGAAGCAGCCGAGTTCATCGCCGAGAAGGGGCTGACCGAAGCGGGCGCACCGGCAATCGCCCGGCTCATCGCGACCATCGCGTCGCGGTTTGGCATCACGGTCTCCGAGAAAGCCGCGGCGCAGGCGGTGCCCATCATCGGCGCCGCAGGGGGCGCGCTGATCAACACGTTGTTTATGGATCATTTCCAGAACATGGCACACGGGCACTTCACCGTTCTGCGCTTGGAGCGACAGTACGGCGCGGAGACGGTGCGCTTGGCGTACGAGCGAGTGTAGCAGGCTGTTGAAAACATGCCACCCAAAGCCCCCCTCAGCCGGGTTTGCGCCCCAAATCGCCGCATGAACGCCGATTTCCCGAGCCTCTAGGCCGCCCCCGTGGCGTCTTTTTGGCGCGTTTCTTGGCCCTTTGGCGGCCTTTCCCGCCCCCAGGCCAAGCCGCTACGCCGCCGGGGCCTCGATTGTCCGAGCCCCGTCCGCTTTGTCTCCTCACCGTAGGAGAACGTCGTCGTGTCATGCACAAGCAGCACCGCGCTTCCGCACGTGCCCGCCCGCGCGACTCAGCAAAACGCGGCTCGATGATCCGCTCCGCCGTCACCCGCTCATTCGCGAGAAACCAGTACAGCCGTTCAACTCCGTCAGCCCCGCCGGCCATCCGCGGGATCGACGAGTCCGGCCGCCGAATCGGCGATTCCGCAAAGCGAATTTCCCGGTTGTTTAACCGTACGTCACCAAATTGCGCCTTGAAAACTTCGCCAGAAACCGATGGCGCATTCGCACTCGCGGCATTGCACAATCACCCTCGACTCCATCATCGCACCTCCCATTGACCGCGTTAAATCACGCGGCACGGCGGAGGTCAAGTTGCTGAAATCAATGGGCAATTACGCGTTGTGCAGGATCTTTAGCTCCCGGCGGGGGCGCTTGGGGGAGCGACTCGTTAATCTGCCTAGCGCGCGACGTCGGATTCGAACCGACGACCCTTGGCTTCGGAGATGCCTGATTTTATTAGCTTTTTTCCTGTTCACGCTTGCTGTCCTTGCGGAATCAGCGATTAGAAAGGACCGCACCTTGCGGACTCCGTGCAATTCTACCCATACTCGGCCAGCCCGGCAAGCGTTCGGGTAACGTTTCGGGTAACGTTTCGGGTAACGCCGAGGGTGATTCTGGGAAATCGAGGGAAATCAAAACAAATGACCAAGCCAAAGACGGAAGCCATCGCAATCACG
>CAINLT010000148.1 GCA_903850505.1 uncultured Myxococcales bacterium
AGCTGCTGATTGTCTGTGCGAACCGGACGAACAGTCCGGACTTCATGGCGTCGTTCATCGAGAAGCTCAAGGATACCGATGTGGACGCGGTGATGTGCTGCCCGACGGCGTGGCGCGCGAACCTGTTTCCCTCGGAGGTGGACCCGCAATGGCGCAAGTACACGCCCGCCCAGAAGTCGCCCAAGTTCCCGTCGTTCGACTACATCATGAAGTACATCCACGACGGCGGCGATCCGGTGCGGGAGACGCTGGAGGCGTGCCGCCACAACGGGAAGGCGTTTTTCATTTCGTATCGGATGAATGATCACCACTACGTGGCCGACCTGACGTGGCCCACGCACAACGCCTTCTGGCGCGAGCATCCACAGTACTGGCTGGGCGACTCGGAGGATTCGCCGTACACGCGCAGCGACAAGTGCCGGCTGCTGAACTACCTCGTGCCCGAGGTGCGTGAATACTACTTCGCGATCATCCAGGAGCTGTGTACGCGCTATGATGTGGACGGGATCGAGCTGGACTTCCAGCGCTTCCCGAAATTCTTCCATAGCGACAAGACCGTGGAAGGGCGGCGCGTGATGACCTCCTTCGTCGAGCGCATCCGCACGCTGGCCGACAAGTTTGGGCGCGAGCGCGGCAAGACACTGCCGATCTGCGTCCGCGTGCCCGAGACGCTCGCCTTGTGCGACGAGGCCGGGCTCGACGTGATGGACTGGGACGCGCGTGGCCTCATCCAGATGATCAACATCTCGTCCTCCTACATCCACACGATGAACCTGGGCATCGAGGAGTTCAAGGCGCGCCGGACGCAGGCGCGGCTCTATGGCGAGATGAACTATGTGACCTATCAGGCGCCGAAGACGGCGAAGGGCTTTGGGCGGCGCTACACCACGTTCGAGGTCTACCGCGCCACGGCGCTCAACTTCTTCGCGCGCGGGGCGGATGGTTTGAGCCTCTTCAACTATGATTATGTCCCCGCCCATCTGCGCCAGACCATGGCGCCGGGGCTCAAGGGCCTCACCGGCGTGGAATTTCTGCGCACGGTGTCGAAAGATTACACCGTCTATCCCCGCTCCGGCTTGTTCCCTGCGACGGACAACAAAACGCTTAAGGTCTTGATCCCCGATGACACGCGTCGCGTGCCGTTCAGCCGCGCCGCGCTGCGCGTCGAAACCCGGCGGGATAGCACCAAGGTCAAACTCGGCGTGCGCCTCAACGGGAAGGAACTGGCGCCGTGCGGGTGGCCGGACACCGAGCTGTTCCCGCCGCTCGAGCGCAACGAGGGCTACGCCACGCGCGACTGCGTGAGATTTTTCGCGGTCCCGCTCGAGTCGCTCGTTGCCGGCGAAAACACGATCGAGATCGTACGGCAGGACAGCGGCAAGGCGGCGTGCTCGCTGTTCTCGATGGAGCTGGGTCTTTTCAAATGAGGATACCGATGAACCTGTTCTTAAAACTGATGGCGATGGCTGTATTCACCGTGGTGTCAGCCTCCGCCGCGCTGCCGGTGTATCAGCCGAAGGTGACGCTCAACGACATCTACTTCCATCACCCCGGCGCGGCGCCGCTGCTGCGCTACAACCACGACGTGGACATCGTCAAGTTCAAGGGCCGCTTCTTCGCGGCATGGAACGCGAACGCGACGGGCGCGGAAGGCGTGGCGGGGCAGTTCAACTACTTGAGTATCAGCGATGATTTTGCCAACTGGTCGAAGCCGGTGCGGCTCTTCTGCAAGGACGGCGGCTGCGAAAACCCCGTCGAAACCGACAACCAGTGGCAGCCGGATTTCATCAACTGGCGCGACGAGACGCTGTTCTGCGCGTGGTGCGATTACAACACCCGGCGCACCTTCATCGCGACCTCCAGCGACGGGCTGCGCTGGCGCAACCACGAGGTGCCCACCGCGCCGCCCGCACTCGCCGGCAAGGTCGTGGGCTTCCCGACCAACCACGGTTTGATTA
>CAINLT010000149.1 GCA_903850505.1 uncultured Myxococcales bacterium
AACGCCGGCCGCTGCCGCGTACTGCTTGGAAAGCAGAATCGCAAACATGCCCTTGTGGTTCGGGTAGGAGAACGGACGGCCGTCGGCCAGATCGCCGCGCTTCTGCACGCGCTCGCGGATGAACGGCATTGCTGCCGTCGCCATGGTCAGCATCGGCGGGAGCGATGCCCACGTGTCGCCGACCGCGGCCTTCTCGGCGTTGAACGATTCGGTGCCCTTCTTGGTCAGCCGCGCAAGCACGCCGTTGACCTCGACGCCGAAGATTCCGCGCTTGTTCAGGCGGACAATCTGTTGCGCGATGGTGCGTTGGACTCTCACGGCTCCCACCCCACAGGCGCGGAGACCGTCACCAGCACGACGCCGGTCGCATAGGGGCGCCGGCCGCCCACGGTGTTGCGCGGCTCATCGACGTCCACAATGCAGTCGTCGATGCCCGTGAACATCCGGAACCACGTCGGGTCGGAAAACAGGATGTTCTGCGCCGACAGGGCGAGGTCGAACGCCGCCTGCCGGATCTCGTTGGGCTCGGTCGCCGTCACGAGGCAGACGATGGAGACGCCCATCGTGCGGTCGCCCCAGAGGTCGGTCGCGTTGGCCGTCGACTGGCCGATGCGGTCGCGGTGACCCGGCGGGATCCAGACCTGGATCTGCGGGAACTCGGCGTCGTCCTGGACCTCCTCGGTGATCTCCTTGAAGACGTTGGCGCCGGCCGCGGTCTTGCCCAGCAGCCGCGCCACAGTCTCGTCGCGGATCTTGTCCACAGTCAGAGTGTTCCGAGTGAGGCTCACGACACGCCATCCTGCAACGTGAGGCTGCACAGGCCGTTGCCGTCAACGGAGGTTGTCGTCACGCGGAAGGTCGGGCCCCACTCGCTGGTGCGCGCGATCCACGGGATCACGTGGTCGCCCTGCTTGGGCGGGTCGGCGAAGTCGGACAAGAAGACGTCGAGCTGCGGCGCGGTGGTCGAGATGCCGACCGGACCGCGACCCTCCCACTTCTTGTTGGCGGCGTCGAAGATGCCCTTAAGCTCCGGAATTACCAGAAAAGCCGCCTTGGCGGCGCCGGTTGAAGTTGGAACAATATTTTCGGCAGCCGCGCGGGCACGACGCAAGTCTTTGTGCGGACCGTCCTGAAGATTTTGGTCGGCAGTGTACGAGTGAATCGTCGTCATCATCGCTTTTTTGATGCCAAAATGGCGGTTCATCACCTCGGCGACGGGAACAATGCAGTTGGTGGTGCAAGAGGCGTTACTGATAACTTCTTCATTATTCAGCTTGTCATCGTTGACTCCGATGACAAAAGTCGCCATCTCGCCCTTGGCTGGCGCGGAAATTATCACCCGTCTGGCGCCGGCGACGATATGGCCGTGAGCGCTTTCGACGTCGGTGAACCGACCGGTACATTCCAAAACCACATCAATTTCTAGCTCTTTCCACGGCAGTTTGCTCGGGTCTTTTTCGGCGTACGACCTAATTTTTTTGTCGCCGACGACCAAGTGCTCGTCATCATAAGTGACGGTTTTATCGAAATCGCGATATTGGGTATCGTACTGTAAAAGATGGGCGAGAGTTTCGTTGTCGGTCAAATCGTTAATCGCCACCAGCTCCAA
>CAINLT010000150.1 GCA_903850505.1 uncultured Myxococcales bacterium
ACCAAGGGCCAAGCGTCGCCGACGACGTCCAAGGGCAAGAAGACCAAGTCGACGCCGTATGGCTCGATTGATCCGCCGTTGCGGCCGCTGTCCATGGCGATTGCCGCGGGCGCGACGTTTGCCGCGCGCGTGGCTGACACGGATGGCCAGCTGATGGCGGACGTGTTGCAGCAGGCGGCGGATCACCGCGGCGCGGCGTTTGTTGAAGTGCTGTTGAACTGCGTCATCTTCAACGATGGCACGTTCAGCCACTTGACCGACAAAGCCGTGAAGCAGGACACGACGGTGCAGCTCAAGGACAAGCAGCCGCTGGTTTTTGGCAACGCCCAGGACCGCATCGTCACGATTGACGGCTTCCGCCCGCAAGTCGAGGCGTACACGCCGGGCAGTCCGCTGCCGTCGAACGCGCTGATTCACGACGTCGCGGTCGAAGATTCTTCGCTGGCTTTCTTGCTCTCCAACATGGAGCATCCAGACTTGCCGGTGCCCGTGGGCGTGTTCCGCCGCGTGGAGCAGACGGTCTATGACGACCACTATGCGCCCAAAGGCGGCGATCTGGCGCGGGTTTTCCGCGGTCCAGAAGCGTGGGTTGAAGATGCGGCAGGCAACATCAGCCTGCTCGGTGCGGTAGCTGCGCCTGCGACGGCAGCGTAAGAGGACGCGATGGACTTCTTCTACGTGCTCATTTTTCTCGGTTTCTCCGCCGTCATGGTGTTGGGTGGGCTTGGCCTTTCGCGCCTCGTCGCTCCGCATCATCCCGGTGGCGCCAAGAATGACACGTACGAATGCGGTGAAAAGACCATCGGCACGTCCTGGATCCAGTTCAACGTCGGCTTCTACCTGTTTGGTCTGATGTTCCTGGTATTTGACGTCGAGGCAGCCTTCCTGTACCCGTGGGCCGTGGTGCTGCGCGAATTCGGGACGACGGGGCTCATCGAGGCGGGTGTTTTCGGTGCCATGCTGATGGTCGGGCTCTTGTACGCGTGGCGCAAAGGAGCGCTCGAATGGGTGTGATTACCGACAATTTGCCAGGCGTGCTCGAACCGCTTCCGGGCGGCTCCGTGCTCGTGACCGCCGTTGACCAGCTGATCAACTGGAGCCGCTCCAACAGCCTGTGGCCGTTGACGTTTGGCACGAGCTGCTGCGCCATCGAGATGATGATGGCCACCGGCGCGGCGCGGCACGACATGGCGCGTTTCGGCGCGGAAGTGGCGCGTCCCTCGCCGCGGCAGGCGGACTTGCTGGTCATCGCGGGCACCATCGTCAAGCGCATGGCGCCGCGGTTGCGCACGCTGTACGAGCAGATGGCCGAGCCGCGCTACGTGATGGCGACCGGTTCCTGCGCGATCTGCGGCGGACCGTTCATGTACCACTCGTACACGACGATTCGCGGCGCCGATGAAATCATCCCGGTGGACGTGTACGTGCCGGGCTGTCCGCCGCGGCCGGAGGCGTTCTTCTACGGGCTGCTGACGCTGCAGAAGATGATCCGCGAAGGCGAGAGCATTCGCCATCCGGGTGAACGGCGGCGGCCGGTGCTAGCGGCGCTGCCGGAAGGCATGACGCTGGATGACATTCGCAAGGAGATGCAGGACCTGCTTTCCCACGACGCCAACGTCAACATGACGGAGGCGGCCGCGGAAGGGGCCCACTACTCCGCTGAATTGAAGGACTTCTAAGCCATGGAAGCGCCGAACCTCATCGCAGCCGTTCAGGCGCTGCAACCCGACGCGACAGTCCGCGCGCAGTCTGATCGGCCGACGCTCATCGTCCCCGCGCACGCGCTCGTGGCCCTGGCGACGCGGCTGCGCGACGATCCGGCGCTGCGCTTTGACCTCCTGGAAACGCACACGGCGGTCGATTGGCTCGACGAGGATCGCCTCGAGCTGCTGTATCTGCTGACGTCGGTGCCGCTCGGCCACCATCTGACGCTGTCGGTCTCTGTGGACCGCGACGCGCCGGTGGTGCCGACCTTGTGCAAGGTCTACCCGATCGCCGAATGGCTGGAGCGGGAAGCGTACGATATGTTTGGTATTCTGTACGACGACCATCCCGATTTGCGGCGGCTGTTTCTGGAAGACGACTGGGTCGGCTTTCCGCTGCGCAAAGACTACGAGGACGATTTCATGCTGGAGCGGCCCGAATGAGCGTGCACGTATCCACATTGCAGGCGCGCATCTCCGGCGAAAGCACGGCGAGCAGTCCGCTGTCGACGGAAGAATATTTCGTCAACATGGGGCCGCAGCATCCGTCGACGCACGGCGTGCTGCGCCTCGTCCTGCGGCTCGATGGCGAAACGGTGCGGGAAGTCGTGCCCGTGCTCGGCTACATCCACCGCGGCATCGAGAAGATGGGCGAGCACGGCAATTATCGCCAGTTCGTGCACCTCGTGGATCGC
The DNA here is from genome assembly GCA_903850505.1 of uncultured Myxococcales bacterium. GTDB lineage: Bacteria > Myxococcota_A > UBA9042 > UBA9042 > UBA9042 > CAIYBN01. The sequence goes on from CAINLT010000150.1 coordinate 2,399, forward strand.
ATGGATTACCTCTCCGCGCTGGCCAACAACTGGGCAGTGACGATGGTGGTCGAAAAAGCCGCCAAGATGGAGACGAACGACCGCATTCAGGCCATCCGGACGCTGGTCTGCGAGCTGCAGCGCATCCAGAGCCACCAGCTGTGGTGGGGCGTGTTCGGCATGGATCTGGGCGCCTTCACGCCGTTCTTCTACGGCCTCCGCGACCGCGAGCAAATCTGCGACATCTTTGAGAAAACCATCGGTGCGCGGCTGACGATGAACTACATCCAGCCCGGCGGCGTGATGTATGACATCCACCCGGATTTCGTCAAAGACGTCAAAGCCTTCCTCACGTACTTCAAGTCCAAGATGCCGGAATACGACGCGCTGATGACGGAGAACGTCATCATCCAGGAGCGCCTGCGCGGTATCGGCAAGCTGAGCGCGGAGCGGGCGATTGCCCTGGGCGCCACGGGTCCGGTCCTGCGCGCGAGCGGCGTGGCCCACGACCTGCGCAAGTCCGAGCCGTATGGCCTCTATTCGCAAGTCGATTTTGACGTGCCCGTGGGCACGACTGGCGACTGCTGGGACCGCTACTGGGTGCGCATGGAAGAAATGCGGCAGTCGGTGCGGATCGTCGAGCAGCTGATCGACAACATTCCGGAAGGCAAGACGTTTCTCGTCAAGCCGGCGGCCAAGATCAAGGTGCCCGCGGGCGTCCACTACAGCCACGTGGAGACCGCGCGCGGCGTGCTGGGCGTTCTGCTGGTGTCCAACGGCAAGGACGCGCCGTACCGCATCCACTGCCGCACGCCGAATTTCAACAACTTGTGGTGTATCGGGGAAATGGCGACCGGCGGCCGCATCGGCGACCTCGTCGCGACGCTGTCGTCCATCGATATCGTCGTCCCCGACATTGATCGCTAAGGAAAGCCCATGTCCTGGCCCGTCAAAACCATCGCTGAGCGCACAGGCGACCTGCTGCCGGGCAGTCCGTGGACCGCTTCCGTGTACGTGCTGCTGACGATCCTGGCGGTTACGGCGTTCATGACCGTGACCGGGCTGGTGCTCATCTACGCGGAACGCAAGATCGCCGCGCACTTCCAGTGCCGCCTCGGGCCGATGCGCGTGGGTTGGCACGGCGTGCTGCAGACCATCGCCGACGCGTTGAAGCTGCTGCTCAAAGAAGACATCGTGCCGCGCGACGCCGATGCGCTGCTGCACATCCTCGCGCCGGTGCTCAGCTTCGCCGGCATGCTGTTGGTGATGATTGCGCTGCCGATGAGCCCGTCGCTGCAAGTCGCGGACATGAACATCGGCGTGCTGTACGTGACGGCGGTGAGCGGTCTTGGCGTGCTGGGCATCCTGCTGGGCGGCTGGAGCTCCAACAACAAGTGGTCGCTCCTCGGCGCGATGCGGGCAGGCGCGCAAATCATCTCCTACGAGGTGTCGGCGACGCTGGCGCTGCTTGTCGTCGTGCTGTTCTCCGGCACGCTGCAGCTGTCTGGCATCGTGCAATCCCAGGAGGCCGGCTGGTGGATCTGGCGCGCGCACGGCTGCGGCATCGTCGCCTTCGCCATCTTCCTCATCGCTGGCACGGCGGAAATCAACCGCACGCCGTTTGACCTCGCGGAAGGCGAGAGCGAGCTGACCGCCGGCTTCCACACGGAATACTCAGGTCTCCGCTTTTCGTTCTTCTTCCTTTCGGAATTCCTCAACATGTTCGTCCTCGCGGCGATGACGTCCACGCTTTTCCTCGGCGGCTGGATGCCCTTGCACATCGGCCATTTCGCGGTGTTCAACGGCGTCATGGACATCATTCCGCCGGGCCTGTGGTTCACGCTCAAGACCACCGCGATGATCTTCCTCATCATGTGGTTTCGCTGGACGTTCCCGCGGTTGCGCGTCGATCAGCTGATGCGCCTCGAGTGGAAAATCCTGTTGCCGATCGGCTTCGTCAATCTCTTCGTCTCGGCGGCGTGCGTCGTGACGGGCTGCTACTTCTTTGCGCGATAGGGTGGTCATGCCAGCCGACTCTGTTCTACCCCCAGCCGAATCCGTTGCCACTCCGGAGGTTTTGCCGCCGCCGGAGAAGCACGTCGGCGTCGGCGGCGCCATCCACGGCGCAGTCCCGTGGATCGACAAGTCCGGTGCCGTGGGCGGCGTATTTCGCGCCATCCGCTCGCTCTTTGGCGGCATGAAGATCACCGGCGGCTACCTCATGCGGCCGTCGACCGTCGTCACGCAGCAGTACCCTGAGAACCGCGAGACGCTCAAGCTGCCCGATCGCTTCCGCGCGCAGTTGGCGTTCAACCACGACGACAACGGCTACCACAAGTGCACGCTGTGCCGGATCTGCGAGGAAGCCTGCCCCAACGTCTCCATCATCATCACGGGCCGTGAAAAGCCGGCGGTCAGCAAGAAGGAACTCGATTCCTTCGTCTGGCGGCTGGACAGCTGCACGTTCTGCAACACCTGCGTCATCGTCTGCCCGTTCAACGTCCTGCGCTTTGACGGTACGTTCGAGTCGTCCGTGTACGACCGGCGCCTGCTTTCCTACACGCTGAACCAGTACGCGGGCCCCGTGGCGTCCGTGCTGGAGAAGCTCGAAGACCCGGAAGCGCGCAAGGCTGCGATGGAAGCGCGCGATCCGTACTCTGGCGCCGCCATCATCGCTGCGCTGGTTGAGAAGCAGAAGGCCACGAAGATCGCCGAACGCGCCGCGCGCGAGGCGGCCAAAGCGGCGCGTGTTGCGGCCAAGGCAGCAGCGGCGGCAGCAGCAGCGCAACCTGAAGCGCCTCCGGAGGCCGAAAATGTTGGCTAGCGCGATCCCAACGTTGGTCTTCTACCTGCTGGCGGCGATTTCGCTGACGCTGGCATGGTCGGTCGTGACGGGGCGGCGGATCCTGCGCGCGGCGGTGTCGCTCATGGGCGTGCTCGCGGCGAGCGCGGGGCTGTACCTGCTGCTGGACTCGCCGTTCCTCGCCGGCGTGCAAGTGCTCGTTTACGTCGGCGGCATCGTGGTGCTGCTGGTGTTCGCGGTCATGCTGACGCGCACCACGGAATTGCTGGAAGACCATCCGACCCGCGGGCGGCAAATCATCGGCGGCGCCGTGGCGACCGGCTTCTTCCTGCTGTCCTACAACATGATGACCGCGGACGCCTTTGTCGGCCGGACGCTGAGCCCGCTGCCCAAGAACGACGTCGCGGCGATTGGCCGGGCGCTTCTGGATACCGGCGAGAATGGCTACGCGCTGCCGTTTGAAGTCGTGTCGCTGCTGCTGTTGGCGGCGATGATTGGCGGCATCGTGATTGCCCGTAAACCGGCCGCAGCCGCCAAGCCGGAGGCTTTCCATGGCTGATTTCCTCACCGCCCACGCGCCGACGCTGACGCACTGGCTGGTCCTGACCTCGGCGCTGTTCTCGATTGGCCTCTACGGGATGCTGACGCGCCGCAACGCCGTCGGCGTCCTGATGTCCCTGGAACTGTGCCTGAACGCCGCGGCCGTCAACTTCGTGCTGTTCAATCGCTATCTGGCGCCGACCGCGCAAGGTGGCGCGGAGCGGCTCGATGGCGCGGTCATGACCATCTTCGTCATCGCCGTCGCTGCCGCGGAAGTGGTCGTCGGAATGGCGATCTTTGTGGCGATGTACGCAGAACGCCGGACCGTCGACGTCACGCGCCTTGACGCACTGAAGGACTGATCCCATGCCGCCGCTTTCCTTCATCCTGACCCACGCATGGCTGATTCCGGCGATTCCGCTGCTGTCGTTCCTGCTCGTTGGCCTGGTCCTGCGGCCGGTGTCGCAGAAGCTCGCCGGTCTTGTGGCGACGCTGGCAGT
>CAINLT010000151.1 GCA_903850505.1 uncultured Myxococcales bacterium
CGGTGGCTTCTCTGCTCGTCTGAAGCCAGCCGATCGCGTAGCATCCGGTCCATGGACCGCCTCCCCGACTCCCGCAGCCTGCTGCAGCTCGAAGCCCGCGTGACGGAGCTGGAGCTGCGCTTCATGGAACAAGGCCAGCACATCGAGGCCCTGGACGAAGTCGTGCGCGAGCAGGATCGCCGCATCGAGTCCTTGGAACTGCGGTTGCGCGTGCTGCTAGATCGGCAACAGCAAGAGCCTTCTTCCCAGGACGATTGACAGCGCGGCGCGATCAAGCGATGACGGCTTCCATTGAGATGCGGAGGCGGCATGGCGGCGGTGCGTGGCGCGGGGACCTGGATCGTGGTGGCACTGTTGGGCCTCGTGGCGTGCGCGTCTGAGCCGGGAGCCGGTCAGCAGCCTGACGCATGCACGGTGGGCGACGCGGTGAGCGCAGCCCTGACACCATCCGAACAATGTAACTTTGCAGCACATTTCGTCAAGACGCCGGATCCGCCGAGTGCCAGCGGCAATGCCTTGGCCATGGACCTCTACGACCGGACTGGCGCGCCGGTCGCGGGGGCGACGGTGCATGCGACCGCGTGGATGCCTGCGATGGGACACGGGTCGACGCAACCCGCCAGCGCCACGGACAACGGCAACGGGCACTACGCGATCACGGGCTTGCTGTTCACGATGCCGGGTGCGTGGCAGGTCCAGATCGACGTGGCGACGGCAGGCGTGCAGGATCGTTTCACTTTGGCGTACACCATCCAATGATCGGGCGCTTGGCCACAATCGCGGTGCTGCTGGCCGCCCTCGCCGATCCGGCGCTGGCGCAGTCCTGCTGCACTTCGACGAATCCGACAGAATTCGCGGTGGTTGGGCCGTGCCAGCACGCCGCGGTCGCCACGCAGCTTGCCTACCAACACTTCACGGGCGGCTACGGCCCCGGCGGGACGTATTCGTCTCTCGACAAGCTCAAGGTGGCGGGCGAGGACGCCATGCTGCTCCTTGGCGGCGGCTGGAGACCGTTGCGCAGTGCGCTGCAAATTCAAGGTGTTCTTCCTGTGCACTGGCAGCAGCGGTCCTACGCCGGGCTGGGATCGCATGACGCGACGGGTGTGGGCGATGCCTCGCTGACGCTGCGCTGGACGGCCTTGGAGGACTCGCGCCGCGGCCTGTTTTCCGATGATCCGCAGGCACGGATGCCGCTTGTCGACGTTCTCGCCGGCGTGAAGATGCCCACCGGGCGCGCGACGCAAGATGCCAGGCAAGGCCTGGCAGGCGCTGACGTGACGGGGGACGGCGCGTGGCAGGCGACGGCGGGCTTGCATCTGCTGAAGTACCTCACGCGCCGCAGCGCTGTCGGCGCCAGCCTGGATTACAGCCACCAACTGGATCGCAGCGTGCCGGACGGCAACGGTGGCAAGTCCAAGTTCGCCAAGGGCGATTCGGTGGAAGTGCGGGGCACGTGGCTGCAACTCCACGGCATGTATTGGTCCTGGGGCGCCTTTGCCAGCTACCTGATGGGCGCGGATGCGCACCAGGCCGGCGTGGCGGTGCCGGACAGCGCGGTGCGGCATTTCCGCGTCGGCGCCAACGTGACGCGCGTGCTGTCGCTGCCGGCTTGGGAGACCACGCTCGGCGTCGCGCTCGACCCGTGGTGGCAGGACGGCGCGCGCAACGTGCCGTATGTCGGGCCGAGCGTGAGCCTGAGCCTGCGCCGCAA
>CAINLT010000152.1 GCA_903850505.1 uncultured Myxococcales bacterium
GGCGGCGCGGCGATGCCGTGGCTGAAAAGTCCGGCCAGCAGACCTCCCGATCCGGGACGACAAATCTCCCGCTGCAAGGCCACGCGCAGGCGCGCAGAACCACCGACGCCTCCGACGGATTCCGGGAAGCCGACGGCAAGCACGCCCACTTCCGCAGCCTTTTTGTACAGCTCGCGCGGAAACGCGCCCGCTTCATCCCAAGCTGTCACATTGGGCGCGACGTCCCGATCGACCCAGCGGCGGACATTGGCAAGAAACGCGATTTCGTCCTGACTGAGCGGCATGGGAACCTCCGCCCGTATGCTCTGCCCATCCGCTTGCGCTTGTCCACTCCGGCGCGCCAGCGTATCGTTGGCCATGCGCCCGTGCGCCTGCGGACCTGCATGAAACGCCTCACTGTCCTCTTCTCCTTCGCGCTTGCCCTGGCGATCACCGCGCCCGCTTTGGCTGAAGTGCCGCGCGCGCATCCGCCGACGTTGCTGCGCGGCGCGACGCTCTGGACGGCGACGGGCGTTGTGCTGGAAAAGACCGATATCCTGTTGCAGAACGGCCAGATCCAGGCGATCGGCGCGAATCTGCCGGCGCCGCTCGATGCCCGTGTGATCGACGCCGCGGGGAAGATCGTGACACCGGGGCTCGTCGACATGCATTCGCACCTGGGCGTGTATGCGGCGCCGTCGGCCAAAGCGCATCAGGATGGCAATGAGATGACCTCGCCGACAACGCCGGCGGTGCGGGCGTTGGACGCGTTTGATCCCGAGGATCCGGCGATTGCCCGCACGGTCGCGGGCGGCGTGACGACGGCGCTGATCCTGCCAGGCAGCGGCAATGTGGTGGGCGGTCAGGCGTTTTACGTCAACCTGTACGGCAAGACGGTCGCAGATATGGCGGTGCTCAATCCGCCGCGGGCGATGAAATGGGCGATGGGCGAGAACCCCAAGCGCGTATACGCGAGCAAAGGGATGCTGCCGATGTCCCGCATGGGCCACGGCTGGGTGCTGCGCAAGATGCTGTTTGAAGCAAAGGAGCTGCGCGAGAGCCAGGATCGCTTTGACAAGGAGACCGTGCACACGGGGCAACGGCCGTTCCGCGCGGAAATCGAGCCGATTGTCGCCCTGTTGCGCGGCGAAGTGTTGCTGCAGGTGCATTGCTATGAAGTGCACGACATCGAGACGCTGATTCGCATCAGCCACGAATTCGGCTTCAAGGTGACGGCGATCCACCACGCGCTGGAGGCGTGGAAAGTGCCGGAGCTGCTGAAGGCGGATGGCATCGGCGTCGCGACTTTTGCCGATCTCTGGGGCTTCAAGATGGAGGCTTACGACGCGAGCGTGCAGGCGCCGCAGCTGCTGACCGACGCGGGCGTGACGGTGGCGCTCAAGAGCGACCATCCGGTCATCGACTCCAAGTGGCTGATCAACGAGGCGGCCAAGGCGCACCACTACGGCGTGCCGGAGCAGACGGCGATCCAGATGGTGACGCGCAATCCGGCGCGGCTCATCGGCCTGGGCGACCGCCTTGGGACGCTGGAAGTGGGCAAGGAAGCGGACGTCGCGGTGTGGCCGGGCAGTCCGTTGGCGATCGGCGCGCAGCCGGAGCGGGTGTTTGTCCGCGGCGTGCAGGTGGTCGGCGATGGCGGCAACGTCCAGACGGCGTTTTCCGGCACGGGCAAAGCGATTGGCATCTCCCATGGCTGCGATGAATAGCGTGCGGCTGTGGCTGCTGGCGGGCGCGCTGCTGGCGGGTTGCACGGCAACCGTGACGCCGGAAGACCAGCCGACGATGACGCGCGTGGAGCTGCTGGATCCGGCGAAGTGCCAATCCTGCCATCCGGACCAGTACAAGGATTGGGCGGCGTCCATGCACGCCTACGCCGCGGACGATCCCGTGTTCCGCGCCATGCACGCGCGCGGCCAACGCGAGACGCAGGGCAAGCTGGGGACGTTTTGCCTGAAATGCCACGCGCCGCAAGCCGTGGCCGATGGCCTGCTGACGACGGGTACCGAGGATCTGGACAAGCTGCCGGCGGGCTACAAGGGCATCAGCTGCTTTTTCTGCCACAGCGTGGAAGGCGTCGCGGAGACGCACAACAACGGCCTGCAACTGGCGACGGATCTGGCGTTGCGCGGGCCGATCGGCGATCCGCTGAAGACGTCCGCGCACCGGAGCCAATACTCAGCGCTGCATGACCGCGATCAGCTGGCGTCGTCGACGCTGTGCGGATCGTGCCATGACGTGGTGACGCCGCTGGGCGCGCCGCTGGAGCGCGGTTTCCTGGAGTGGCACGGCTCGGTGTTCAACCAGTCGCCGGGCGGCAACACGTGCGGTCAGTGCCACATGCCGCAGAGCCCGCAGCCCAAGGCCGTGGCGCTTGTCGAAGGTGCGCCGATTCGCCACCTGCACAGCCATCTGCTGCCGGCGGTCGATACACCGCTGACGGCGTGGCCGGACAAGGACGTGCAAACCAAGGCGGTGCAGGCGCTGCTGGACCGGACGCTGCAGTCGGCGGTGTGCGTGCAGAAGCTGGGCGCGGGCGCGCGGCTGGCGGTCATCCTCGACAACGTGGCGAGCGGCCATGGCTTTCCCAGCGGCGCGGCGCTGGATCGCCGGCTGTGGGTGGAAGTTGTGGCGCGCAAGGCCGGGCAGATTGTGTACCAAACCGGCGCCGTTGCGGACGATGCGGTCGTGGATTCCGGCGCGGATCCCGACCTGTGGCTGATGCGCGACTGCGGCTACGACGCGGCGGGGCAATCCGTGCACATGTTCTGGGAGGTCGCCAGCGTGCTGGGCAACGCCCTGCCCGTGCAGCTCACGTTCAATCCGGGCGATCCCAGGTTCTACCAGAGCCACGTGCGCGCGGACTTTCCGGCCAATGGCGGCAAGTTGGCTGAGATACCTGACGAAGTGGCAGTGCGCGTGCGCCTGCAGCCAGTCGCGCGGGAAGTGTTGGACGGGCTGTTGGCGACCGGCGACCTGACGGCCGCGGTGCGGGACGCGATGCCGACGTGGCAAGTCGGTCCAACGCTGACGTGGACGCCGACGACGGCGACCCACACGTTCCAGCAGGACGGCCTGGCGACGTCCTGCCGCACGGAGACGAACCTGAATCCGCAGGCTGACTCCGTGCCAGCCGTGCGGATGCCGGGCTGCCAGAAGCCGTAACGCACGACGCCGACCTTTGACGGCGACCGCGAAACGGCTTTCCCAAGCCAACTGCGGTCATGGCGTATCGAGCTCGGCGCGCTCTTGGGTGCCGAAACGCATCGGCGCGCGCGGCAGACTCACCCAGTCAAAGCTCCGGGCAAGCTCCGCGAGATCACCCGTGGGCGCGAGGCCAACTGATGTCGCCAGCCACCGCCGCAGCCGATCAGCCGACACGCCGTCCCTCCGCAGCGCGCCGATGTGCAGCGACTGATTGCGCTTGGCCAGCCGCCGACCGTCGTCACCGAGGACCAGCGGCACGTGCGCGTATTGCGGCAGCCCGGCAAACGGCGGGAGATGCGACGAATCGAGGCGCTGCAGTGCCTGATAGACGGCCAGCTGCTGGCCGGTCACTTCCAGCAAGTCGTCGCCGCGCACGACCTGACTGACGGCCATCGCCCAATCGTCGACGACGACCGCGAACATGTAGGCCACGCCGCCGTCCTTGCGGCGCACGACGATGTCGCCACTGTCCCGCGGCAGCACGACGCGCTGCGGACCGTGCAGCAGGTCGACAAACGTCACGGGCGCATCGGGCACGCGCAGGCGCAAGGCCACGCCAAGCGGCGGACGATTCTCCTGCTGGGCGCGGATCTGTTCGAACGCGAGCGCCTCCTGCTCGTTCGCAAAACGGTCGCGGCACGTCCCGGGATACGCCGCGCCCTTGTCTTCCACGTGCGGCGCGCGCGCGGCGAGGTCGATGTCCTTGCGCGTGCAGACGCACGGGTACACGTCCCCGCGCGCGAGCAAGTCCGCCAGCAGCGCGTCATAGAGCGGCGAACGGGCGCTCTGCCGGATGAAGTCGTGCCCGCGCCATGGGTCCCAATCCAGGCCAAGCCAGCGCAGATCCGCCAGCAGCTCCGGAAGGTGCAGATCGCCGTCGGGCAGCAGGTCTTCAATGCGCAGGTGGATCGCGCCGCCGACGTGACGCGCCGCCAGCCAAGCCAGCAGCAGGCTGCGGGCGTTGCCCACGTGCAGGAGCCCCGTGGGACTGGGCGCGAGGCGGCCAACCAGCATCGGTCAGTCTCCCGGCTTCTCGTGCAGCTCAGCGTCGGTCGGCGCGCCTTCATGGCGCGGCTTGTCGGTCTCCGCGTGCACGTACGTCAGCTCGCGTACCACACGGCCATCGGGCGCATACTCGCGCGAAAGCCCGTGCCGCCGGCCGTTGACCCAGTTCACTTCCCGCAGCCGCTGGCCGCCCGGACCGTAGTCGATTTCCACGCCCTGCACGATGCCGCGGTGGTAGTGCCCTTCCGCGACCTTGTTGCCCTGCTCGTCCCAGGTGATCCATGGACCGTGGAGCATGCCGTCCTCGACGTAGCGTTCACTGCGCGGACGGCCGTTGGCGTAGTTGTCGACGA
>CAINLT010000153.1 GCA_903850505.1 uncultured Myxococcales bacterium
CCCGCGGCGTGCGCGTAGACAAGCACGGGAAACGGCGGCTTGTGGTTCACCGTCGTCTTTGGCACCACGAGCAGGAACGGCACCTTCTGGGTCTTGACGGTCTGGCCCATCGCCACGCTGCCGTCGGCCTGCTGCTGCCCCACCGTGCCAGCCTTCTTGTCCAGCACCCAGACGTGATCCGGCGTGTTGCGCAGGTCCGCCGTCTCCATTTCGCCAAAAAGCGCGTAATCGCCGTAGTTGAAGTCGTCCGCCACGCCCGGCTGGACCGCGTTGATGAGGCCCACCATCCGCTTGATAAACTCGCCCTGCAGCACGTAGTCGTGATCCCACGCCACCGACGGATACGGGTTCTCCGGCGGATACGTCGTGATATTGCCGTCAAACGGGATGTCCATCTTGTCGATCGCAAACAACTTGGCCGGCACCGCGTCGTTCAACCAGGCGAACGGACCATTGCCGTACAGGCCATCGCGCAGGCTGCGGAACGTGCGCGACAGGTCGCCGGTCGTCAGCGTCCAGGCAAACGCGATGTCGTCCGTCTGCACGCCGACCTGCGCGAGGCTCGGCAGCGCCCGGGCAATCGCGTCGGTCTGGCTATCGTGGTTCACCACGTCAAACGGCGACTGCACCGGGCCGTACCGACCGTTCTTGTCCCACCCCTTGAGCTTCTTGGTCAGCACAATCGCGTACTGCGCGCCGGATTGCAGCGGCAGGATCGGCCGGATGTCCAGCGTGTGCGTCGCGACCTCGTAGTTGTAGACCCACTTGTCCGGCGTACCGTCACCGTTCAGATCCACCATGTTGTCGGGCGGCATGACGAAGCTCGTGAAGCTGGCCAGCGGGTCGCGCGGAAACGAGCGGCGCGGATTGGCCTGATGCGGAAACCAGCCGCGGCCGAGATCGAGCGGCATGCGCTCGCCAAAGCGCTTGGAATCCGGCGTGACGTTGACGACAAAAAGCGCGTCGTCCGTGACGGTCGAAACGTCGAGCGGTCCGTCAAAGGCGACCGTGATGGGCGTGAGGCCAGAGAAGCCGTCGAGTTCGGCGAAATGCTGGCGATTGGAGCGGTCCATCGCCGTCTCGCCCTGCGTGGAACCGTTGACCCGCAGCGTGCCGTCCGCCAGCATCTTGAGCGCGAGATCATTGGGAAATGGCAGCTCTGGCTGCGGCTGGCGCAGCGGCTCCCAGACGACGACCGGACCCGGCTGGCTGCGGTCCGTGTTGGCGAGGCCCAAACGCGGCGTGTCCTGACAGGCGACGAGCCAGAGACAAGCCACGGCCAACGGCCAACGGCCCAAGGAAATCCAGTTCTTCATGCTGCCCATCCCGCGCCCCACGCGCCCCAGAATCTGGACTTTGCGCTGGCCGGCGGGACGCGTCAACAGACGCAACAGTCCAGTTAGGGCTCGTGGAAGAACAACGCGATCAAGTCCCAGCCGCGTGTCGCCGGGCGTATCGCGCAGCGGGCGCACTTGGCGACCCAGCGACAAGCGTCCCACACGACGGGCTATTGCTGCACCGCGCCTTACTTGCCAAACGGAATGGTGATGCCAACGGTGACTGCCTTGTCCTCGGGCCGGTAGCCGACGACGATCGGCACACCCTTGAACTGCACGCCAGCCTCCAGCCACGCGCCGCGTTCGCGGTCGGTCAAGCCGGGATGCTGCACGTCGTCATACCCGTAGCGCGCGCCGCCGATGAGCGACAGGTCCGGCGTGACGGGGTACGCCGCTTCCAGCCCGGTGACGTTTCCACGCAGCCCGTCGCGCTCAAACGTCGTCTTGCTCGTGCCGCGCAACATCAGCTTGCCCAACTGCGCCTGCACCAGCACGTCGAGCTGCTGCGTCGGCACGTCACCGCCGTAGTTGCGCTTGTAGTCGATGAGAAACGCGTTGAACGAGTCCTTGTCGCGGAAGCCGAATTCCACCGCCAGCTGTTGCAGCTTGTTGTCGGTCAAGTCGTACGTCGCGGAGCCTTTCGCCGACAGGTCGCCCCACTTCTTTTCCGCCGACGCTGAAACCGTGCTCGTGCCGTGTTCCTGCAGCAACGCGTCGAGCTGGACCTTGAGGTCGCCCGGCGTCTGCAGCGTCGTCCCCAAGCCCGCCGTTCCGCCGGTCTGGGAATCGTAGCCCGCCGAGCCGTGCACTTCACCCGTCACGTTCCCCGCCGCCACTTTTTGCGAACCCTTGACCTGCGCCGTCGCATGGCCCGTGGCCGAATCCCGGCTGACATTGGCGTCCAGGGTGCGCTTGTCACCCGCCAAGCTCACGCCAAGCGTCTCCGTGTTGGACGCGACGCCGCCCTTCTGCTCGTGGCGCGCGCCTTGGGTCACCGTCACGCCGTTGTCAAACTTGTGCAGCGCGTCCAGGCCAATCGCCAAATCGCCGGTCGCCGTGTCGTACTTCGCGTCCGCGGTGACGTTCTGCGTCTCATTGCCAACTGTCACTTTCGCGTCCGCGAGCGTCGTCGTGTTGGCGCCTTTCTCGCGCGTCTGTTGGACGCCCGCCGCCACCGTCAAGCCATCGCCCTTGTACTCGCCCGCCGTCTTGATCACGAGCTTGTCGCCCTGCACCGTCGCGTCCGCCGTCAACGACTTGTGCGCGTCGCCGACTTTGCCGCTGACCGTGTGGGTATCCGCTTGGGCGTTTTCGCCTTTCTGGTACGCGTATTTCAGCGTCGCCGCCACATCGCCTTTTTGCCAATCCACGCCCAAGTGCGCGCTCTTGATGGCGATGTCGCGCAGCTTGTTCAGGTTCACGCCCGCGTCCACGGAAGTGTTCGCGCCCAGTTGGAACTTCTGCTGCAGTTCGGGAATCGACGCGTTGCTGGCCACCGCGCCAGCCGCCGCAAGGAGCGCCAGACCGACGACCGCAGCCGGATTGCCCTCAAACCATTGGCTGACTTTGACGGCAAATGCCTTGCCGTCGTCGCTCTGCAGCCAGCCCTCAGCTGCGCCCTTGGACCAATCCGCCAGCGCGCCGGCAAACTGCTTCACGGCCTCAGCTTCGGACGCTTCGTCGATGATCTGGACGCCATCCACCGTGTGGATCGCGCCCACGCCCGCCTGCGCGGCCGCGTCCAGGCCTTTGCTGCCCAGCGCCATGATTTTGTCCGGCGCGAGCTCCTTGGCCACGAGTTCATACAGCTTGCCGCCCAGCGCGGCACCCAGCAGCGCCTGGTAACTGGCCAGCGCGGCGGCGGCGCGGACTTTCTCAACGGCAGCGGGATCCGGCGTTGCGGCAGTCGCTGCGGGCGGCGTTTGTGCAGCCGGGGACACGGCAGCGCGTCCCGATGCGTAGTCGAGGGTCGCGGGATCAGGTGGCGTCCCTGCGCCACCGGGCGTCACGGCCGCGCGCGCTTGCGCGTAGGAAAGTCGGCCAAGGCCAGCGGCAGGCGTTGCGTTTGGCGCAGGCGCGGCTATCGGCGCCGCGGCGGGTGTCGGAGAAGTCGCGGGAACTGGTGTTTTGGCAAGCTGCTGCACCATTCCTTCAGTTTCGGACGCGGGATCGCCGCGGTCAAGGGCGACGGCAGGAAATGGGGTCGCCACGCCCCATGCGGCCACGACGCGCGACGGTTGACGGCGAGCAGGCCAAAGGGCACAGTCGCCGGCTGGAGCAGGTGCGGAAACCTGCGCAGATTGCGGGGAAATCGATGATGCAGTTGAACTTTGCGCGTCTGGGCGCGATGGCCGCGCTCTGCGCGCTCGCGGCGTGCAGCGCCAAGACTTCCACGGATGCGACGGCGGCTGGCGCCGATGCGGTTGCGGACGCGAGCGGTTCCGATGCGACGGCCGCGGATGCCGCCGGTGTTGACGTCGCCGCCGATGCCACGAGCGTTTCGCCCCTGTCCTGGCCGGTCGGCAAGGCGGGGCCGTACGCGTGCGGCCTGCGCATCGAGCAGATGACCTACATGCTGCCGGGCAAGCTCGGTCCGCGCACCATCCCGCTGTACATCTGGTATCCGGCGTCGCAAGCAGTCGGCGAGCATCCTGCTTACATGGGCGCGTTTGAAGACCCGAAGTCCTGGCTCAACGCGCCGCTCGCGCCGTCGCCGTATGCGGCTGGCTATCCGGTGCTGGAACACGGTCATGGCTACGAGGGGTTTGCCGGCAACTCGGCCGATCTGATGTGCCACATCGCGAGCCATGGTTGGGTCGCGTTCGCGCCGGAACACGTTGGCAACACGCTGATTGACACGCCGACACAACTGCCGCTCGTCCATTCGCTGCATCGCGTCTACGACAACAGGGCAGCGCTGGATTGGGCGTTCGCGCCGCCGGTGGGCGATCCGCTCGTCGGCAAACTCGACACGGCGCACATCGGCATGAGCGGCCACAGCTTTGGCAGCTACGACGTCTGGGCGGCGGCCGGCGGGCTGTTTGACGTTCCGTACATCGAGGCGCAGTGCGCCACCGGCCATTGGCCAGACTGCGCGGCGGCGCTTGTCGCCCTGTTCAAGGTCGATTTGTCTGACGCGCGCGTCGCCACGTTCATCTCGCTCGCCGGCGACGGCAGCGACCTGCTCTCCCACCAGGGCCGCAACGCCGTCAAACGACCGTTCCTGCAGATGAACGGCACGCTCAATGACTCCGGCGAGACCGGGCTCTTCAACGACGTCACGGGCGTGGACCTCACTTGGGTCGACATCGAAGGCGGCTGCCACCAACTCTACGGGCTCGGCAACAGCATCAATGGCGGCCCGGAGTGCAAGGCGCTGGGCGACGAGGAAGGCTTCGCGCTCGTGCGCCCGTGGTTCCTCGCGTGGCTCCGTTACCACGCGCTCGGCGATCGCAGCGCGGAAGTGACCGGCATCGTGACCGGGACGATCAGTGTCTCGCCCAAGGTCGCGTTCAAGCACAAGGCACCGCAACCGTAGAGACCGCCGCGCCGGGACTGTCGATGCGCTTAGCATCCGCCGGTGCAGAGGCAGTCGGTGGGATAGAGGCAGCAGAAGTCGCCGCAGCACGGATGGTCGTCGACGCAGCCGGAGTTGTTGGAGCAGGTCTGACAATCGCCGCACACGATGGGCGCCGCGCCTTGACACACGCCCGCGCTGCAGGTTTCGCCGGTCGTGCATGCGTCGCCGTCGCTGCACGCTGTGCCGTCGCCGAGCGCGGTATGGACGCAGGCGCCCGCCTGACACGCGTCCGCTGTGCACGAGTTATTGTCCGTGCACGTGTTCGTGTTGTCGTTCGTGGAGACGCACAGGCCCCCGACGCAGACGTCATCGGTGCAGAGGTTGTCGTCCGTGCACGGGCCGACGCCCGCGGTGTGCAGGCACGCGCCGCCGCTGCATTTGTCGTCCGTGCAGGCGTTGCCATCTGACGCACAGGCCAGCACGTTGTTGGTCTGCGTGCAGGTGCAGGAACCGCCCGACGCGACGGGATCCGTGCACGGGTTGTTGTCGTCGCACGTGACGGTGCCAAGAATGTAGATGTATTCCGATTCCGGGTAGTCGCACGCGCCATTGCCCACCGCGATGCTGGTTCCGGAGATGGAGAGTGAGCGGCCAAACGCGCTGGGTGTGGCCGGCGACGCCTTCAGGTACGCGCGTTGGGTCCACGTTGTGCCGGATCGGACGAGCGCGTAGACCGCCCCCACGTTGCCGCCCGCGTCGCTCGCTTGGTCGCCGTTGACGCCAACCGCGGCGCTCTTCTCGTTGTCGGACGCAATGACCATCGTGTCGCCGGTAATCGCGACGCGCACGCCAAAATCGTCGCCCGCGCCCGTGTTGGAAGCCTTGACGTAGGCCTGCAGGCTCCACGCCGTGCCCGCCCGCGTGAACACGTACGCCGCGCCCGCGTTGGACGCCACGTTGCTGGCCAGGTTGCCGCCGATGCCGGTCGCGTTGCTGTCCTCGCCCAGCGCGCCGACGACGACCGTGTCCGCCGAAACCGCGACGCTCCCGCCAAAGGCGTCGTTCACGTCCGGGTTGGGCGCCTTGAGATAGGCCTGCTGGCTCCACGTTGTGCCGGATCGCGTGTAGACATACGCGGCGCCCGAGTTGGACGCGACGTTGCTGGCGGAGGCAGTGGTCCCGTTGGTGATCGTTGTCTGGTTCGAGTCCTCGCCGGGCGCGCCGACAACCAGCGTATTGCCGTCAAGCGCGACGGCGCGGCCAAAGAAGTCGCTCGCGTCGCCGTTGACGGGTTTCAGGAATGCCTGCTGGGTCCAGACCGTGCCTGTGCGAGTGAAGACGTAGGCCGCGCCCGAGCCCGGTACGCCGGTGGCGGAGACCGGCGACTGGGCGCGCGCACCGACGGCCACGGTGTCTCCGGAAATGGCCACGGAACTGGCGA
This sequence comes from uncultured Myxococcales bacterium, assembly GCA_903850505.1. Taxonomy (GTDB): domain Bacteria; phylum Myxococcota_A; class UBA9042; order UBA9042; family UBA9042; genus CAIYBN01. Next base: position 6,299 of record CAINLT010000153.1, read on the forward strand.
AGAAGTCGCCGGCCGTTGCGTTGCTCGCAGTCAGGACCGCTTGCTGGCTCCACGTCGTGCCCGTGCGCGTCCACACGAGCACGGAATCGTTGCACTGCGCAATGGCGGTCGCACCTGCGACGCCCACGACCATCGTCCCGCAGTTGGGCGCAAAGCTCGCCTGCAGAGTCCAGATGTGACCGCTGCGCCCGTAGATGTGGACATTGTTGCTGCCGAGCGCGCCCGCCGCGCTGCCGATGATCAGCGTGTCGCCGTCAATGGCGGAGCTATAGGCAAAAAGCTCGCACGTGCTGCCCATGCTGACGACGGCTTCCAGGCCCGCCGTCACGGCATTGACGCAGCCCGTCGTCGCGTTGCAGAAGTCCGTGGTGCAGCCGTTGCCGTCATTGCACGTCAGCGCCGGGTAGCTGCAGACGCCGGACGCGCAGTTGTCCGCCGTACACGGGTCGCCGTCGCTGCACTTCGCGGTGCCGGCGCACACGCCATTGGCGCACAGGTCATTGACCGTGCACGTGTTGCTGTCGTCGCAGATCGTCCCGCCTGGCGCGGCCGTTCCGGCGCATTTGCCGCCGCCGCACGCGTCGGTCGTTGAGCACGCGTTGCCATCGTCGCAGAGGACCGCGCTGCTGGCCGCGGTGTGCGTGCAGGCGTTGTTCACGCACGCGTCGTTGGTGCACATGTTGCCGTCGTCGCAGGACTTGCCGCTCGCGGCGGGCGGCGCGCATGTGCCGTTGGCTGTGCAGGTGCCAGCGGGATCGCACGGAACGCCGTCGCTGCACGCCGTGCCCAACTGGAGGTTCACCGTGACGCAGACATCGGGCGTCCCGGCTTGGCACGTGACGGTCGTGCATGGCCCGGCCGCTGGGCATCCCTGGCTGGCGTAACATTCGCCGCAGACGCCCGCGTCGCAGTAGCCGCCGACGGCGACGCCGCCGACGGTGCGCGTGCACGCCGTGCCGGACGTGGCATTGCCGTTGGCCTTGCAGCCGGAGACTGGGTCGCAAGCCTCCAACGTGCACACGTTGCTGTCCGCGCAGCCCTTGGCGGTGGTCGTACACCCGACCATCGGTTGGCAGGCGTCGATGGTGCACGCGTTGCCGTCGTCGCATGAAATCGCCGTGTGCGTGCAGGCGGCGCTCACGCAGGCGTCAGTCGTGCACGCGTTGGCATCGTCGCAACTCAACGTGCCGGCACAGCCGACGCCGGCGACGCAGTTGTCCCCTTGCGTGCACGCGTTGCCATCGTTGCAGGGCGTGCCCGCCGCCGCCGCGGTTCCAAGGCATTGCCCCGGGGACTGGCTGCTGCACACGTCGCCTGACGTGCAAGCGTTGCCGTCATCGCAGGCGCCCCCGCTGACAGGTGTGTGCGCGCAGACGCCGCCAGCGCACGCGTCAGACGTGCACGGGTTCGCGTCGTCGCAGCTCTTGGCCGTGCCTGTGCAACTGTTGGCCGCCGTGCTGGTGCAGTGATCCCCGCTGGTGCACGGATTGCCGTCGTCGCACGTCGCCGCGATTTGCCCGCCGGGCTGGCAGACGCCCGAAGCGCACGCGTCCGAGGCGGAACACGGGTTGCCATCGTCACACGCCGCGACCAGGAAAGTGGCCTTGCACACGCCGAGCGGCATTTGCTGGCATGCGTACGCAGTGCACGCGGTGTTGGCCGGACAGCCGAGGTTGTTTGCCGCGATGCACGCGCTACAGTTCCCCGTGTCGCAGTACCCCGCGCCGCCCGTGGCCTGCGTGAATGCCGTGCCGGTCGTCGCGTTGCCGTTGGACTTGCACCCGGTCGCGGGATCGCAGGCCTCCAGCGTGCACGGGCTGGCATCCGCGTCGCAGTTCTTGGCGACGTGACTGCACCCGCTCGCGGGGGCGCAGGCGTCCACGGTGCAGGCATTGCCGTCGTCACACGCGATCGCCGCGTGCATACACGCCGTCGCGGACACGCACGCGTCGGTCGTGCAGGCGTTGCCATCGTCGCAGTTGCCGGTCGTGCCGCACAGTCCGTTGGCGCAGGTATCGTTTGGCGTACACGCGTTGCCGTCGTCGCACGCGCCGCTGACATTGGCGTGGGTGCAGCCACTCGCCGGAACGCACGAGTCGGCCGTACACGTGTTGGCGTCGTCGCACGAGATCGCGGTGTGCGTGCAGCCCGTCTCCGGCGCGCACGCGTCCGTGGTGCACGCATTGCTGTCGTCACATGCGGTCGTGCCCGCACACGCGCCGCCGCTGCACGTGTCGTTCACCGTGCAGGCGCTCCCGTCGTCGCACGCGATCCCGCTCGCGGCGGCACCTGCGCAACCCGTCGCGGATCCGCCGCAGACGTCACCCGTGGTGCACGGATTGCCGTCGTCGCACGGCGCGTCGGGAAGCAGGCTGTTCACGCACACGCCGTCCGCGCAACTGTCGCTCGTGCACGGCTTGCCGTCGTCGCAGCTCTTGGCGGAACCCACGCAGGCGCCGCCCGCGGCGCTGACACAGTGGTCGCTGGTGGTGCACGCGTTGCCGTCGTCGCACGGCGCGTCGAGCATCAAGGTCGGGTTGCAGTAGCCAGCGCCGGTTTGCTGGCAGGTGTACGTGAGGCACGGCGTGCTGGCTGGGCAGCCCAAGTTCCCCGCCGCGAGGCAGCTGCTGCAGTTGCCGGCGTCGCAAAAACCGCTGCCAAACGCCGCGTTGCACGCCGTTCCAGTCGCAGCGGACCCCGCCGACTTGCAGCCAGTCGCCGGATCGCACGTCTCAATCGTGCACGGGTTGCTGTCGTCACAC
>CAINLT010000154.1 GCA_903850505.1 uncultured Myxococcales bacterium
CGAGGCGGCGCAACTGCAGACCATCGAGAGCGCGCTGACGGGGGAGAGCCAGCCGGTCGCCAAGCAGACTGCGCCCTGCCCAGCCAACGCGCCGCTGGCCGAGCGGCACGACCACGTCTACCTGGGGACTGCGGTCGCGACGGGCACTGCGTTGGCGGAAGTGACGGCCACGGGCGGGCAGACGGAGCTCGGCAAGATCGCCCACCTGCTCGGCACGGTGACGGTCGCGCAGACGCCGCTGCAGGCGCGGCTGGAGCGGGTCGGGCGGTCGCTCGTGTGGCTGTGCCTCGGCATCGTGGCGATTGTCGCGGTGCTGGGGCTCGTCCGCGGCTTGCCGCCGCTGGAAGTGTTGATGCTGGCGGTGTCGTTGGCGGTGGCGGCGGTCCCGGAGGGGTTGCCGGCCATCGTGACGATCGCGCTGGCGGTCGGCGTCAAGCGGATGGCGGCGCGGCAGGTGTTGGTCCGGCGCCTCGCGGCCGTGGAGACGCTGGGCAGCGCGACGGTGATTTGCACGGACAAGACCGGCACGTTGACCGCCGGGGAGATGCGCGTGCGCGACGTGTGGGCGCCGGATCGCTCCGCGCTGCTCCACGCTGCGGCGGCGTGCTGCAATGCCGACTGGCAGCCGGACGACGAGAACGGCAAGTCCAAAAGCGTGGGCGACCCGACTGAAGTGGCGCTGCTGGAAGCGGCCGCGGCGGACGGTCATCACCGCATGGCGATTGAAGCCGCCAATCCGCGGCAGACGGAGACGCCGTTTGACAGCGTGCGGCGGCGCATGGCGATTCACCGCGCGGACGGGACGCTGTACGTCAAAGGCGCGCCGGAGTCGGTGATTCCGCTGTGCACGGAAGGCACGGAAGGCGCAGACGAGGCGGCGCAGCGGCTGGCGGCTGACGGGCTGCGCGTGCTGGCAGTCGCGACGGGTCACGGTCCGGAGGAGCGCGGTTTGCGGCTGATCGGCCTTGTCGGTCTGGCGGATCCGCCGCGTCCAGAAGCGATCGCGGCTGTTGCGGCGGCCAAGAACGCCGGGATTCGCACCGTCATGATCACCGGCGACAACGCGACGACGGCGCACGCCATCGCCCGCGAAATGTTCATCCTGGACGCGGCAGAGAGCCCGGATGGCATCGTCCACGCGCGCGCCACGCCGGCGGACAAGCTGCGCATCATCGGCGAGTGGAAAGCCAAGGGCGCGATCGTCGCGATGACCGGCGATGGCGTGAACGACGCGCCGGCGCTGCGGGAAGCGCACATCGGCATCGCGATGGGCAAGAACGGCACGGACGTCGCGCGCGAGGCGGCGGACATGGTGCTGATGGACGACAATTTCGCCAGCATCGTCGCGGCGATTTCGGAAGGTCGTGGCATTCAGGACAACATCACCAAGACGCTGATTTACCTGTTGTCCGGCAACCTCGGCGAGCTGCTGCTGATGCTGGGCGCATCGGTGCTTGGCTTCCCGATGCCGCTCCTTCCGCTGCAATTGCTGTGGATCAACCTGGTGACGGACGGCCTGCCGGCGTTGGTGCTGGTCATGGAACCCGTGGAGCCGGGCGTGCTGGATCGACCGCCGCGTCGGCCTGACGCGCCGATCCTCGGGCGTTCCGAATGGCGCACCATCGTCCTCATCGCGCTGCTGGAAACGGCGGTGACGCTTGGCATCTTCGTGCAGGCGCTGACCCACCATCCGCTCGCGGAGGCGCGCAACTTGGCGTTCTCGACGCTGGTGGTGGCGGAGACGCTGCGGGCGCTGGCGGCGCGGAGCCGGACGCGGCCGTTCTGGCAGTTGGGCGTGCGCAGCAATCCGCGGCTTCTGGCCGTTGTGGCGGGTTCGCTGGCGGTGCAAGTGGCGATCCAGCACGTGCCGTTCACGCAGCGGCTGTTTGGCATTGGCGCGGTGCCGTGGCTCGATTCCGCGCTGGCGCTGGGCGCGGCGGTGATTCCGCTGACCTGCCTGGAAATCAGCAAGGTCGTGCGGCAACGTCTGGCGCGGCGGAAATGACGCCCGGCGGCTTCAGGACGCGTTGCGATTCGCCACGTACGCGGCATCGCTCTGGCCCGCGCGCACGCCCGTCACGCGGAAAATCAGCGACTCCAGGCGCGGAAAGAACTGGATGCGTGTCAGCAGCGGGTTCAGCAGGCCGCTGGTAATGCAGTAGTAGCGGTCAAACGGCGCGGTATGGTGCACGTCATGGTGCTTCACGCCGAGGATGACGTGCGCGCGCTGCAGGGATTGCACCCAGCCCGGCAGGCGATCCTGGTGGGACCACTTGTGGAACTGGTTGGTGCCAAACACGAACAGCGAGATCGACGCGCAGAACGTCGCGGCAAAGATGCCGTGCAGCGTCGTCAGGTCCGCGGTCAGCCCCATCGCGACAATCGGCGCGGTGGCTATGCAATTGTTGCCGTTGGTCTCGACAAAATCGTGCCGCGTCATGCCCTTGGGATCGACATGGTGCTCGCGAAACGGCTTGATGAAGTTCTGCCCGACCACCGGCGTCTGCTCGGTGCCGTAGCGGTCAAACAGCCAATGCGCCATGCCGCTGCCAAAATCCGCCGCGACGTAGCCAACAAGCGCCGCCACAAGCAGCGGCAACGCCGCCGCTTGGGACGAGGTCGCGTGCGCGAGGCGGACGACCAACCACACTTCCAGCGACGCGAAAGTCGCGATGCCGACGATCTCAAAAGCCCGGTGCGGCGTCATGCCGCCCGCCGGATGCGGGTGCCCATTCTCAGCCATCAATCACCACTCGTGGATGCCGCCCATGTTGTAGGCTTTGCTGTAACCCATGCTGCGCAGGATGCGCGCGGCCATATCGCTGCGACCGCCGGAGCGGCAATACAGCACAATCGTCTCATCTGGCTTGGCGAACTTTTCAATTTCCTCGCCAATCACCTGCACCGGCACGTTGATCGCGCCCGGCAGCGCGCCGCCCGCGTTTTCGTCGTGCGTGCGCACATCCATGAGCTTGGCGCCTTCCGCCACCAGGCGATGCGCCGTCTGGCGGTCAATCCGAATGTCATCCATCGTTGTCTCCGTTCTTGTCTGGCCTACGGCGTGTAGCAGGCGCAGCACTGGTCTTTGACTTGGCCCTGCGGGCACGCGATTGCGGTGCACATGATGCCCGGACATGCGCCACAAACGCCAGCCTTGCACGCGAGACCGCCGGTGCAATCCTTGGTTGTAACGCAATTGTCGGGCGCGCAGGCACCGTTGCTGGCCGCGTTGGTGCCGCCGGCGTTGGCGCCGCAGTCGTTGTCGTAGTCCTTGCCGTCACAGCCGCAGACCGGCAGGAAGGTCATCGGGCAGATCTGCGGAATCACCTCGCACGTGCCTACGCCGCTGCACTGGCCGGCGAACGGCGACTTGCAGAACTGGCCCTTGGCGCAGCCGGTGTTGTCGCCGATGTTGCAGTCGCCGGGCTTGGCGCAGCTGCCGTCAGACGCCTTGCCGACGCCCGCGACCTGGCGCATGCAATCGTTGTCGTAGGTCTTGCCATCGCAGCCGCAGACCGGCGCGAGGTTCTTGGGGCAGCCAGAGGGAAGCGTCACGCAAATGCCGGTCATGTCCGCGCCGCAGCCCGACGGGTCGCAGAAGTCGCCTTTGACGCACAGCTTGCCGATGAAGCCGCCGCAGGTGTTGTCCGTCGTGCACGTGCCGGTGAATTGGACGGTGACGCCCTGACCCGCGGCGACGCACGCATTGCTGTAGTCCTTGCCGTCACAGCCGCAGACCGGCGCGTAGATCATGTCGCAAACCAGCGGTTTGACCATGCACGTACCGACGCCGCCGCACTGGCCATCGGGCGCCGCGCAGTATTGGCCGGGTCCGCACGCGACGTTGGTCTTGCCGCCGCAGCCGATGGGACCGATCGCATCCAGCGCAACATCGGCGGCAACATCAGCGGCAACGTCGGGCGGCGCCGTATCACCGGGCTTCACGTCCGCCACCGCACTATCGCCCGCGTCGGCCGCGGTATCCGCAACGCCTGTAACGTCCGCGGCAATGTCGCCGACCGTCGCATCCGTGCCGACCGCGTCGTCCAGCGCCGCGTCGGTCCCGGATTCCGCATCCGTCGTCGTGCCGGCACCCGTCGTCGTCCCGCACGCAGCCACGACGAGCGCCATCAGGCACACAAAACCAATCTGCAAAGCATGCTGCTTCATAAGAACTCCTCGCGCGTCCAGCCAAAATTCCGACGACGACGCGGGCAGCAGGATAGCAGAATGTCGGATCCGACGCACCACGTCGGCGTCAGGAAATCAGGCCATCCCGCTTGGTCGTCGCGCGCATCGCCATGTCGTCGAGGTGCTCCGCCATCGCGGTCCGCTCCCCCGCGACGTGATCGGCGATGACCTGCCGGAACGCCGGATGCGCGAGCCAATGGGCGCTGTCAACGAGGACCGGCAGCATCCCGCGGTTGATCTTGTGGCCGCCGCCCGCGCCCGGCTCAAAATGCGTCCAGCCGTTGGCGATGCACGCGTCCATCAGCTGGTAGAACGCCAGCTCAAAATGCAGGAACGGCCGATCCACGTCGCAGCCCCAGTAGCGGCCATACAGGTGCTGGCCTTTTTGCAGGCTCAGCGTTCCAGCGATGAATTCTCCTGATTCCTTGGCCATGGACGCCACAATGCGATGTGGCAGTTTGCGCTGCAGATGCTCAAAAAACGCCGGCGTCAGGTACGCCTCCGCGCCGTGCCGCGCGACGTTGTTCTCGTAGAACCGCCGCAGCGCTTTCCAGCCCGCATCGTCCAGCTGGTCGCCGCGCACCGTCTGGATTGCCAGCCCGAGCTCCGCCACTTTGCGCCGCTCTTTGCGGATATCCTTGCGCGCCGGCGCCCGCAGCGTCTCCAGAAACGCCTCAAAGGTCGGCCAGCTTGGATTGTTCCATGCGGTCTGGACGGTCTTGCGCGGAATCCAGCCGCGCTGGGCCAGCAGATCCGCCTCGTGCGCCTCACAGAACAGGACGTGCGCCCCAGACGCACCGACACGCGCGCCCACCGCCTCGATGCCTTCAGCCAGCAGCAGGCGCAGCCGGTCCGGATCGGCGTGCTGCGGGTGCACCAGGAGCCGCGGCCCGGTGGCGGGCGTAAACGGCGGCGCGACGGTCAGTTTTGGATAGTACGGCGCGCCGTTGCGGTGGTAGAAATCTGCCCACGCCCAGTCAAAAATGAACTCGCCGTAAGAGTCCGTCCGCACGTACAGTGGCACGGCGCCCACCAGCACATCGCCGTCGTGCAAGGTCAACGGCAGCGGCTGCCAGCCGGAATCGCCACCGACGCAGCGCGTCAGCTCCAAGCCGTACAGGAACGCGTGCTCGAGGAACGGCCAGTGCGCGCCGACAAGCGCGTCCCAGGCTTCCGCGTCGATCGCCGCGAGGCTCTCGTTGATGCGCAATTCCATCGGGCGTTACTCGTCCAACTCAAAGTGAATGCGGTGCTCCAAGCGCGCGCGCACGGGCTGGCCATGCAGGCGCGCGGGGGCAAAGCGCCAGGTGCGCGCGGTCTCCCGCGTGGTGCGGAGAAAGCTGGGATCGCAGTCGCCGCAGTGCGCGTCGATGTGGGAGACGTGGCCGTCCGTTTCAATGATCAGCGTCAGCAGGACCTCGGCGGCGAGGCCAAGCTTCTGCGCGGCCGACGGAAACGGCGGCTGCGACATGGCCAGCGGCGCGGGTGGCACGTCGACGTCGCCGGGACCGTAGACGGCATCGCCAACGCCGACAGCCGCGCCACGGACTTCGCCGGCAGCACCCTGACCTGCTGGCGGTGCGGCAGCGAGTGGACCCGCCACAGCGACGCCGGGGGCGTCCGCCGCTGCGGGGACAGCAACTGCGCCCGTTGGCGCGGCGTTGGCCGGTACGCCGCCAGCCGACGACGGCTTGTCGAGACTTGCGCGCGGCCGGGCCACCGCAGGTTGCGCGGCAGCAGGCGCCGCGACTGGTGCAGTTTCCGGGGCTTTGTGCGCAGCGCGCGGTCGCCAGTCGACGTCGCGCGGTTCAGCCCACGCAGAGGACGCCCGCGCCTCAGGTGGCGCTGGCAAGTGCGGCCGGAACACGGGCAGCGGCACGCTGCGCACAGCCAACGCCAGCAGCGCGGTCAACGCCAACGCCACTGCAAAGCCAATCAGGAGGTTGCGGTCCACGGGCACCGTCATGCCCGGCGTCGCGCCAGGCGCCACAGGCCGAGGAGGGTGAGCGCGGCCAAGGCGATCGGCGATGCATTGCCACCCGATCCGGCCTGACAGCCGCTCGCGGCCGATTGCGGGGCGCTGGCCGCCGGGGCAACGGATGCGGCATCGTCACCCGCAATCGCCGCCGTGTCGTCAGGCTGGGCCGCCGTTGCGTCGTAGGGAATGTGCTGGTTCGGATCGCCGCCACCGGCGTCGGGCGTTTGCTTCGCGTCCGCGTCGGCCCCCGTGATGTCAGGCGCAACGTCCGCATCCGTCGAGCCCGCGCCGTCCGCGCCGCAGCCCGTGTTCGCGCCGGAGAGGCACAGGCCCTGCGCGCAGTAATCGCCGACGGTGCACGCATCGCCATCCTCACAGGCACCTTCCGCGTTGGCGTGTTGGCAGGTCGCGGCGACGCACGTGTCGATGGTGCACGGGTTCTTGTCGTCGCAAGTGCCGCATGACGGGACGACCGGCCCCATGCACGCCTGCACCTTGGTCATGTACTTGTCCCACGGCCAATACGGGCCGGGATCCTTGTGCGTCTGCCCCGGCAAATCCACGTGCCCCATCACGTGTTCCTTGGTCGCGGGCAGCTGCCATTTCTTCAACAGGTAGCAGCACAGCTGCGCGCTCGCATCCAGCATCGGCTCGGTCACCCAATTCGGGTCCTCAATCATGCCTTCGTGCTCGATGCCAATCGTGTAGCTGTTCGCCGCCTTGACGTGCCACGCCTTGTCCTTTTCCAGCACCATCTGGGTGATTTCACCCGTCTTGGAGATCAGGTAGTGCGCGGAGACCTGCGAGGCCGTCGACTCAAACCAGTTGATTGCACTGGTGTACGTGCCCTCGGTCGTGTGGATGACGATGACCGTCACGTCCGGCGGCTTGCGCGACATCACGTCGAAATTCGGGCTCGTCACCCAGGTCGCCA
>CAINLT010000155.1 GCA_903850505.1 uncultured Myxococcales bacterium
CCAGGTGCTGAAATGGGGCGGGCCAAAGACGTCCTCCGGCGTGAAGTGGAACCCGGGCAACCCCAAGGACGCATGGTACGTCTGCGAAGCGAACGGCTGCGTCATCGAGAACGGCGACAAGGAGGAGTTCCTGCCGCTCGGCCGCTGGGTCGCGAAGTACCCAGAGCGCGACATCCCCGGCTTTCACCTGTCCGGCCTGTACCTGCCCGTCGGTCGCGGCGGCTGGGGCATGTTGGCGGCCGAGTGGGAGGCGGCTCAGGGCAACCCGGAGAAGCTGCAGACCTTCGTCAACACGCGCCTGGCCGAGTGGTGGGATCACGAGGGCGGCAGCAAGCTCGACGAGAATGCGCTGCTCAAGCGGGTCGAGCCGTTCACGCTGACGCCGCCCGACGACCAGGAGCCGACAGCGATCCCGGTCCGCGTGCAGCTCATCACGATGGGCGCCGACGTCCAGCCGGACCGCATCGAGGCGTTCCTGCACGGCTGGGGCGCTGGCGAGGAGTCGTGGGACCTTGGCGTCGGCGTCTTCTATGGCGACGTGACGCGCCAGGAAGTCTGGGACACGTACCACGAGTTTCGCCGCAAGATGTGGCGACACGAGACCGGCCTGCGCATGGGTGTGACGGCGAGTTGCATCGACGCCCGCTACCTGCCGGATACCGTCCTGGCGCAGTGCAAGCCGTATTTCAAGGAGAACTGCTGGCCGATCATGGGTGTGAGCGCGACCAGGGGCAAGCCTGTGCCGGTGTGGCCGCGCCGCCCCAAGCGCCGCCGCGCCAAGACCAAGGACATGCCGACGGCGATCGCGTGCGACTGGTACCCCATTGGCGTCGATGCCTGCAAAGACATGATCTACCAGCGCTTGCAGCAGACCGACAAGGGGCCCGGCTACATCCACCTGGGCGCGCACTGCGACGCGGCGTACATCGCCCAACGCACGGCCGAGCGGAAGATTCCGACGCTCATCCAGGGCCGCATCGTGCGCACCTGGCAGAACAAGAAGGGGGCTCGAAACGAGGCCACGGACGGCGCCAACTACGCGTACGCAGCACTGAAAGGCTGGCTCGCCTCACCCAATCACAAGCTGAACGAAGACCTTGCAGAAGAGTCCGGGTTGTCGCAGACTTCGGCCAATCCTGACCAATCGGTCAGAACGACCGCGCGGACAAACCGCCCATCTTCCAGGCGGCGCGAAAACAGTGCCCATGACGGATGGTTCCCGAAGAAACGGTGACACCATGGCCTTCACGCAGGACCAAATTGACGCGCTGACCGAGGCCATCGCCACCGGCGTCCTGACGGTCACGCACAACGGCAAGACCGTCACCTACGCGAGCACATCGGCGATGCTGCTGCTGCGCGATCGCATGATCCGCGAGGTCAGCGGAGCCACGCGAAGGCCGCGCCTGTCCAACGGAATCAGCTTCCGTCGAGGTTGAGCCATGGCCAGTCCGTTCCAAGTTGCCGCGCGCCTGGGTGACATCGCCCGCACCGCCCAAATCACCGGCCAACGGCTCGGCCGCCGCATCGAAGTCGCCGTGCGCGAGGAGCTGCGCTCCGCCCGCCGCCAGCTGCGCGCCTACGACAGCGCGTCGCAGAGCCGGCCCAATGACGGATGGATGGCGCCGCCCACGTCGGCCAATGCCGAAATCGGACCAGCGGCCAGCCTGCTGCGGTCGCGCTCGCACGAGCAGGGCCGCAACAATCCGCAC
>CAINLT010000156.1 GCA_903850505.1 uncultured Myxococcales bacterium
ACCGCGGGGGACTCATCGTGGCCGTCCGGCGGCGTCTTGTCGGGATCGGATGCCATGGGAAATCCTTTCTGCAACGGAGCGTTTCTATGCGACAGCGGATGTCGCTGAGCGTCTCGGTCGTCGTTGGCTGCTGTTGACGTGCGCGGCATACGACGGTGAGCGCAAGGTAGCCGCGCGCTGCGACAAACGGTGTCGCATCGCAGCTGCCAAGGCCAATCAGCGTCAACGTCTGTTCAGGGCTGTCGGTTCAAGAGCGCAATGGCATCGCCGACCCGTCGCCTGGACGCTGTCGGCAGTGGTCGCCTAGACGCCGTCGGCAAATCGCCGCAGCGTCTGGATCGCCTCAACCGGGTAATCGCCCACAGAGGTCTCCGCCGTCAACAGATAGCCCGTCACGCCGGCCTTGAGGTAGTCGTAGAGCGCGGCGATTTCCTCGTCACTCGGCTCTGGCGAAGCGCGCATCGATTCCAGCAGCTTGGTGCCGACCGAACACGTCTTTCCCGCCGCAATCACGTGTTTGGCGATCTGCATCGCGGCCGCGTGGACAATCTCCGGATCGCCGCCGAGCTCCCCCGCGAGATCGCCCCGGCCAATCAGCACCGCATCGGACGCTGCGAGGATGCCGTCCAAGTGCTCCATCGCCTCGCGGCACTCCACTTTGGCCCACAACTGCGGCTTCCAGTCCGGCGACAGCTTGGCCACGTACGCGCGCGCCTGCTCGAGTTCCGCGCCCGTCGTCACGAACGAGCAGCAAATCGCATCAACGCCCAGCCGCTGGCCAAGCGCGATGTCCGCGAGATCCTTGGCCGGCAGTGGCGCGCCCGTGCGGTCAATGCCGGGCGCATTGAGGCCTTTCTCTGACCGGATCATGCCGCTGCCCTTCGCCTCGCAAATCAGCACATCCTGCTCGGGAATTCGCCGTTCGATGGTGAATTCGACCTGGCCGTCCTTGAGCCGGAACAGCTCCGCGGAAAACAGGTTGGCAAATGGAAAGGGTGACGCGATGGGCACCAGCCGTTGGGCATCGCGATCGCGCGGCGGCGCGGAGTTGTAGAGCGCCTGCGTACAGAACACGACGTTGTCGCCCGGGCGAATCCGCTGTTCCCGCGCCATTTTACCCACGCGCAGCTTCGGGCCTTGCAGATCGAGCAGGACCTTCACTTGCGGCGCCGACCGGCGCAGCCAACCGACGATGTCCTCGGCGTCTTCATGCTTGGTGTGGGACATGTTGATCCGCACCCAGTCCGTGCCGGCATCGCACAGCTTGCGCAGTTCACGGGTGCTTTCCAGCGCGCGCTGGCCGAGGGTCGACTGGATGGCGATTTTCATGCGCTTGCTGACCGCGGAATGGAGCCCGCGCGCGCGAGTCTGCACGCGAACGCGGCGGGCGTCCAACCGCACGCGGGTCAGGAGCCGCCCGCGCGTTCAGATCCGCTAGGCAAGACCTTGAAACAGCACGTTGTTCTCGACGTGGATGTGCTCGTGCGTCTCCGCCTCCAGCTCGGCCAGGCCCTGATACAGCGCCCGCCACGTGCCACACGCGCCCGGCGGCGGCGCGAACGCATCGGTCAGGTGCCGCAGTTGTTTCAGGATCGCGCCGACCGCCTCGTGTTCCTCTTCCAGACCCGCGAGAAGCGCCGCGGCATCCGCGCGCCGGCCTTGGCGAATCATCGGAAACAGTTCGGCTTCTTCATCGCGCATGTGCGGCACCAGGTCGGCAATCAGCGCGTCCACCGCGTCGGCGATGCCCTCCAGGCGTTCCGGATCCTTGTGGCCGTGCACCAACAGGACGCGCTGGGCCATCGCCCGCAGGCGCGGCAGTTCTTCAGCCAACGGCGCATGGAAGCGCGATTCCAGCGTATCGCACAGCGCGGACGGCGGGAGCGTCGACCAGTTGAGCGTGACCGTTTGACCGGCGGCGGTGACCTCAGCGAGCAGGGCTTCAGTCGCCACGCCAACGTCGGCGCAGGCGTCGGCCAGCGGCTTCTTGCCGCCGCAGCAGAAATCGATGCCGAGCCGTTGCAGGATCCGCACCGCGGCAGGTTGGCTGCGCACGAGATCGGCGACGGTCATGGGAGAGGTGGAGGCAGAGGTGGGTGAGAACGTCATGACGAGGCTCCAGAGCCGCGGTCCGTGCGGCGTCATTATCAATAGAGCTTGCTGTCGTCTGAGTCAAGCAGATTCGGCATGTAACCAAAGTCCAAATCGTCACGCCATCGTCATCAGGCGCTATGCGGGCCTGTTGATGCGGTCTTGTGGAGTCTTGGCTGTGTAGCGTGCTTGAGCGGGTTACTTCTCGCCGATGGAGAGCGATCTGGCGGCGATGCGCGCGCTCTTGCTGTCCGCCTCCGCGATCCGCTTGCGGGCATGGCGAAGGATCTGGCCGTCGCCGGCATTGGGGATCGCCGCCGCGACCGCGCCGGGGGACGGGAGGCCGCCGTCGACCAACATGTCGGACAGCGTCGTCATCGCCGCCCAGGTGCAGATCGCTTCGTTGAGTTTGCTCCACGCGGGATGCAGCGGGCAGGGCTCGGATGGTCGGCAATTGCCCCAGCCAAACGCGCAGTGCGTCGGATCGGGGCGATAGTCGGCGGCGACCATGATGTCCAGCGCGCGGATGTAGCGCGCGGGCATGGCCAGCACAAAGCCGCCGTGGTGGCCCTTCTGCGATTTCAACAGGCCGGCGACGACCAGCCGGCGCATCAGCTTGGACAGATAGTGCGGCGGAACGTTTGTCGCTGCGGCCAGATCGTGGGCGCGGACCGGCTCGGCAGGGGGCAAGTTGGCGATGTACGCCATGGCGCGGAGCGCGTATTCGACGGTCTGGGGCAACTGCATGGGGATTCCGTGGCGATCGACGTTGAAGTTGGAATCGTTGAGAGAATGCGCGCTGTGCGAATCGGCGGCCGGACGCGTTCGTTGGCCGCGGTCGGCGGTGACGGCGTCTGGCGCGACCGACGTGACGTCACTTTGCACGCGCCCTTGGCGATCGTCAATCGACATTCCCGTGTCACAGCGCGCGTTCTGTCATCTCAGCCTCGCCGCGTTGCGCCGCCACCCACGTGTTCACGTGCGCCAAGCGCGCAAAAAGTCAGTGGAGTTGCGGGTCAGCTGATTCCAGTCCAGCGCGACCCGCACCGTCTGGCCGACCCAGTCGCCGCGCCACATCGCGTTGCGGTCGCCATTGACAGGCGTCAGCATTGCCTTACACTTCACAAAGTGAGCGCGCGTTCACCTTGTGTTCGCTGCCTCACAATCTGCGTTTCCGCCTCAGCTTTCCTCCCGTTTGAGCCATGACAGCACTGCCCGATAACGAATCGCCGCATGATGTGCACGCCGCCGACCGGTCCGGTGCGCCGTTGCGCTTGCGTGACCGCCTGCGTGAGCAGACGCATTTGGCGATCCTGGACGCGGCTGAGCACGCCATCACCGAGGAAGGCACGCCTCTCGCCCGGATCGATGCGATCGCGCACGCGGCGGGCGTGTCGGTCGGGACGCTGTACAATCACTTCGCCGACCGCGATGCGCTCGTCGCCGCCGTCATCCTCGATCGCCGTCGCGCGCTCGCCGGCTTCATGGCGCAGTTGGTCGAGGACCCGCGGGCCGATTTCCCCTCGAAATTGCTGACGTTCTTTGAGATTTTTGCGCAAGCTGGTGCGCGCCATGGACGGTTCTTTGCCGTCGTGATGTCGGAATCGGGCGGGCTGCGGTCCTGGCAGTGCCAGCGCGACGAGACGATCGCCAACTGGTTTGCCCTTTCGCGGGCGCTGCTGGAGCAGGGCGCGCGGGAAGGCGTCATCCGCGGCGATCGTCTGGATGCATACACGACGTTTTTGATGAATCTTGCGCGCACGGCCGTCATCGGACCCGCTGTGAGTATTCCGCTCATCGGCGCCGCCGAGATGGCGGAGTTTTTCCTGAATGGCGCGCGCGTCAGCCGCCACAACGTCCCTGTTGGCGACGGGAGTCCCCTGTGAAGCTGTCTGTCTACTTTCTTTCCCTGACTGTCCTGGCTGCTTCCGCGTCCGCTCATGCGGATGAGACGCCGCTCACGCTGCCTGCGGCCATCGAGCGCGCGCTGGATCGCAATGCAGACGTCGGCGTCGCGCACGCGCGGCTGGCCGAGGCGCAGGCGTCCCGTTTCCGCGTGACGACGGCGTTCCTGCCCAACATTCAGGCCGTGGGTCAGTACACGCGCAACTCGGCGGAGGCGAAGTTCGATCTGACGCCGCTCGCGCAGGGTATCGTGTCGGTCGTGCAGCCCGGAATCGTGATTCCGGCGGGCACGTTTCCGCCGTCCATCATCCAGAAAGAAGACACAATTGGCGGCGCGCTGACGGTCGACGAGACGATCTTCGCGCTGTCGCCGTTTCTCGCGCGCAACGCGGCGAGCCATCAGGTGGAAGCGCAGTCGCTGAGCCTGGAAGCGACGCGCCGGGAAATCACCTATCAAATCATGCAGATCTTCTACAACGTCGCGGGCATGGATCGGCTGATTCAGGTGGCTGAGCGCGCGCTCTCGCTGGCGGACCAGCGGATCGGCAACGCCCAGATGCGCCAGAAGCAGGGCGCGGAGGGCGAAGTGACGGTCCTCCGGGCGCAGAGCGAGCGCGACAAGGCTGAGCAGGACCTCTCCCACGCGCGGCTGGCCCGCGACCAACTGTTGATGGCGCTGGGTTCGCTGCTGGACTTGCCGACGCCGGCGACGCTGACGGCCCCGCCGGAATTGGAAGCGCCGGCGGGCGATCCGGAAGAGCAGGAGTCGAGCGCGCTGCGCGGGCGTCCGGATCTGCTGGCGCGCCGGCAGGCGATGCTCGCGGGCGACTCGAGCGTGTCAGAAGCGCAGTGGCGCTGGTTGCCGATGGTGACGGCCAACTTCGACCTGCTGACGCCCGACCATCCCCGGCTGCCCGTTCAGGACGGCCTGGTCAGCGATCTCATCGGGAGTGGACGTGCCATCGAGCAGCGAGTAGATGCTGTGGTTGTGCAGGTGGCA
>CAINLT010000157.1 GCA_903850505.1 uncultured Myxococcales bacterium
CCGCGCCGCCGCCGCCGCCGCCGCTGCCCGGTTGGCCGCCGCCGCCGGTGCCGCCCGCGCTGGGCTGCCAGACGCCATTGGCGACGCTGCCCGATGCTGTGCCACCGCCCGCGCCCGCCGGGCCGCTGGTGCCCATTTGGCCGTCCTGGCCGTCCACGCCGTCGCGCGGCAGGACCGGCACGTAGCAGAGGTTACAGCCTGCCTTGCCGTTGTTGCATGCTGTCGCAATGCCCTTGTTGGAGTCGATGTAGCTGTCCGCCCCCGACGCGCCGCCCGCGCCGCCCGCTTCGCCGAGGCCCGCCGCGCCCGGTTCCTGCGGCAGCTTGGTCTGCACGTACGGCGCAATGGGGCACTGCGGCGCAGGGTTGTCCTCGTCGTACGCTGGGCATACCGCCGTTCCGCCCGCGCCGCCGCTGACGTCGACGCCGTCGCACGGCGCTGCTTTGCCGCCGCTGCCGCCCGGGGCGAAGTCGCTGATGCCGCAGCCTTCGTGGCCCACGTCATGTGCGGTTGCGCCGCCCAAGCCGCTGACGCCCGGCACGCCGTTTTGGCCTGCGCCGCCGGGAATCCCCGCCGCTCCGTCGCCGGCCTGGATCTGGCAGTAGGTCACCTGAAAACGGCCGTCGCACGCGTTGGCCCATACCCCGTAGGAGCTGCTGCCGAGCGCCTTCGCGTCCGCGCCGATGAGCGTGAATCCGTCGAGTCGCGATGGCATCTGGTCGATCCCTTGGATGCCATCGCAGCGCACCGCCGCCGTGGCGCCACTCGCTGGGACGCTGCCCACGATAGCGCTCTGGTAGCTGACCGGATCGCGCGCGGCGAAGTCCGGCTTGTAGCCGCCGTAGATGGAAATGCCGGCGACCATGTCCACGGAGCCGTCGTACACGCCGCCCGCCACGTAGACGTCGCGCTTGTTGCCGGCTTGCGCCAGCGCGAGCGCGTGGTGGATGCTCGCGACCGGAAAGAACCGCGTGCCGGGGTTGGCGTCCGAGCCAATCTTGGCGACGAAGATCGCGTCCAGCGCGTCGCCGTCGACGCCGTCGCAGTTCTGGTCGACACCGTCCGGCAAGTCGGTCTTTGACTGGAAATAGCACTCGCAGCCGTCATCCAACGTGCCGTCCATGTCGACCCAGCCCGGGGTGCAGCTTGTCTGACACGCCGGCGTCGGGCTGCCCGCGCACGTCACTTCCGCGCTCAAGGGCGCCGGTGGGCAGATCACGCCGCACGCGCCGCACGCGTCCATTTTGTCGTACTGCAGCGTCGCGGGATTGAGCCACGCGTCGTCGGTCAAGCCGTTGCAGTCGTCGTCCATGCCGTTGCAGCTGTCCGGCTTGGGCGCGGTTCCGGCGCAGAACAAGCCAGCCGCGCCGTCGCACTCCCAGAAGCCCGGGCATGTGCCGTTCTTGTTGGTGACGTCGCACGCGTTGCCTGCGCCGACTTCCTCGTCGGTCGCGCCGTCGCAGTCGTCGTCCTCCCCGTTGCACTTTTCCGCCATCGGCGTCGGCGCGGAGCACGGACTCCAGCCGCTTGTCGGGTTGCACATCTGCTGGCCCAGGCACGTGCCAAAGCTGTTGCTGTGGGCGCACGTCTGGACGCCGCCGCCGTTGGCTGGCGTGCACGAGCAGTTGCCGCTCTTTGGCGTACACGTGCTGGCGTCGCCGTTGACGCTCGCGACGCAGTCGTAGCCGGGCAAGCACGGCGCGCTCTGGCTGCAGATTGGATGGCAGAAGCCGCCGGCGCACGGATCGCCGCCGCAATCGTCTGACGTCTGGCAAGCGCCACATGAGAACACCGCCGTCGGCGCGCAGTTTTTGGGCGAGGCGCGCCAGAAGCCCGGGTCGCACGTCGCAGCCGCGCAGATCGCCTTGCCGCCGATGACCTGGCAGCTCGCTGACCCGTTGGCGATCTCCCCCGCGCAGCTGTTGCCGCACGCGCCGCAGTTGCTGTCGCTGACGTACAGGCCGTTCTGGACAAAGCCGTTGTCCGTCACGCCGTCGCAGTCGTCGTCCTGACCGTTGCAGGTCTCCGTGATTGCGCTTGCGCCGTCGCACGCCGATTGGCCGCCCTTGCACTGCAGCTGGCCCTTGCAGTTGCCGAGGCCGCACGGCGCGCCGCTGAGGTTTTCGTCCGTGGCGCCGTTGCAGTTGTCGTCAAACCCGTTGCAGGTCTCCGGCGCCGGCGCTACGGCGTCGCAGGCGCTCCAGCCGCTGGCACTGTGACAGGTGCGTTGGCCGACGCAGCTCGCGCCCGTGCTGGCGGTCAAGTCGGTGCACAAGGCGATCGCGCCGTCGTTGCTCGGGCGGCAGGTGCACGACCCGTTGGCGGGAACGCAGACGCGGCCTTCCCCGCGCGGGGCGCAGTCCATGCCGGCGGGACAGCTGGAGCCGTTGCTCATGGCGACGCATGGAATGAGGCAGAAGTTGCCCTCGGCGCCCACGGCGGTGCAACTCCCGCCGAGGCAAACGGCGTCGCTCGTGCAGGCCGCGCAGGCGAACGCGCCGTCGGGGATGCAGGTCGGTGTGACGTCGCCGCCCGGCGCGACGCACGTGTAGCCGGTTGCGCAGCTGCCCGGCGTGCAGCCCCACGCGTCCGGGCCGGTGTCCATCGGGCCGCTGTCGAGGAAAGCGACGTCGCCAATGTTGGCGGGCACGTCCGAGATCGCGTCGGTGGCGATGCCGTCGGTGCCAATCGGCGTGTCATCGCAACTGCCCAGCAGGCCGAGCGCGCCGAGCAGGCAGGCAAGCAGCCAGCGGCGGCGGCGAAACCGTGCAGGCATGGCCAAGCTGGACGTGAGGCAGTGCATGAACCATCCGCTGCGGCGGGTGCCGTTGCTGTGAGCTTAGCCGAATTCACTGGCTGTCGTTACTCAGAAGCGAGGACCGGCGTCCACGTGCGGGTTTCGACGGCCGCGGCGCCGCCGATCTGCAACTTGGCCAGCGCTTCGTACGTGTCCACCATCGCCTGATCGAGCGGCTTCTGCGCCAAGCGCTGGTAGTGACTCCAGGAATCGAAGCGGTGCACTTCGGTCCATTGCCACGGATCGTCCTCGTCCTGCCACGCCTCGAAATGCGCGGCGCCCAGATCGACGGAATGGTCGCAGACGTCCGCCAGGAGCGCGACGAGGGCGGCGCGATCCAGCGGGTCAACCCGGTAGCGGTGCTGCACGATGCAGCCGTTGGGGCGTGGCATGGCTTGGCGCCTAGAACGGAATGTCGTCTTCTGGGCCCATGTCGTCCGGCGTCGGATCGTCCATGCCCGGCGCGGGGCCGGTCTGGCGCGGGCCACCCTGCGGACGCGGACGATCACCGCCGCCACCGCCACCGCCTTCCGGGCGGCCTTCGCCGTCGCCGCGGCTGCCGATGAACTGCCACGTGTCCGCGACAATTTTGATCTTGGTGCGCTTCTGGCCGCTGTCCTTGTCCACCCATTCGTCGGTCGCCAGGCGGCCTTCCACGTAGACTTCGCGGCCCTTCTGCAGGTAGCGCTCGGCGTTTTCCGCTTGCTTGTCCCACACTTCCACGCCGAACCAGTCGGTCTTTTCCTGGCGTTGGCCGGCCTTGTCCGTGTAGACGCGGTTCACGGCGATGCGCAGTTCCGTGACCGCGTGGTTGGAGGTCGTGTACTTCAGCTCAGGCGTGTTGCCCAAGCGACCGATAAGAGTGACTTTGTTGACGTTGGCCATGGTGATCTCCGCGATTGGGGCTGCAATACTACGCAAGCGTCGGCGGCGCGTCTACGGCGTGACGAGGGGGACTGGGCCGACGCGCCCGGGCAATCGCACTGCGACAGTGGCCAACGCTTGGGGAATCCGCTAGCCTATGTGACGGGGGAAGGCGCCGTGAATGGCTGCCACGACGGGAGTGCATGGCCGATCGCAGCCCAAACGCCAAGGCGGACCCCAAAGTGCCCATTCCTGCATCCCTTGCTCATGAAGACGTCTCAGACGATCGCCGCTACACCCTTCGCTTCGACGACACGGAAGCGCTGCGTATCCTGTGCGGCGAACGCGATCGCAACCTGCGTTGGCTGGAATCGCGTCTCGGCGTCCAGTCGATCGCCCGTGGCCATGACGTCCACTTGATCGGCGATCCGGAGGCGGTCAAGGCCAGCGCCGAATTGCTGCGCTCCGCGTTCGTCCGCGCGCGCGCTGGTGGCGATGTGACGGAAAACGAGCTGGAACGCCTGTTCAACGCCCAAAGCCTGGATTTTGTCCCAGTTGGCGGCGGCACGTCGACGACCGGTGCGGCGGTGCGCTCCTTGGCCGCGGCGCGTCACGCCACGCATCCGGGCCGCGTCATGCAGTCCATTCTCGCCGCGGAAGGCGACCTGGGCGACGGCATCCGCCCGGTCACCGCGCTCACGGAAGGGCAGAAGCGCTACGTGGAAGCGATGCGCCGCAATGAACTCGTGATCGCGTCGGGACCGGCCGGCTCCGGCAAGACCTACCTCGCGATGGCCGCGGCGCTCGGCGCCATGCACCGCCGGGACGTCAAGCGCATCGTGCTGACCCGGCCGGCGGTGGAAGCGGGCGAGCATTTGGGCTTTTTGCCCGGTGATCTCAACGAAAAAGTCACGCCGTACCTGCGGCCTCTCTACGACGCGCTGCGCGATCTCGTGGACGAGGACCGTTTTGAGCGGCTCAACGCCCGCGGTCAGATTGAAGTGGCGCCGCTGGCGTTCATGCGCGGGCGGACGCTGTCGAACGCGTTTGTCATCCTCGACGAAGCGCAGAATTGCACGGTTGAGCAGATGCTCATGCTGCTGACCCGCATGGGCGAGCACACGCGCATCGTCGTGACCGGCGATCCGTCGCAGTCCGATCTGCCGCGCGGCACGCCGTCGGGCTTGGCCCACGCGCTGCGGACGCTGTCCGGCGTGGAGGGCATTGCGATTGCGCAGCTTGGCCTCAGCGACGTGGTGCGTCATCCGTTGGTTGGGCGTATCATCTCCGCATGGCAGGTGCATGGCGACCCTGAGCCGAGTGGCCCGCCGCCCCGCCGTCGCTGATTTGACCGCACCGGAGAGACGCCCGTGAAGCCAGGAAAGCGCACAGCAGCGCCCGCAGGCTTGCCTGGCGACAAGGAGCAGGTTCGCCTGCGCCGGCAAGAACGGCGTTACCGGCTGGGTCTGGCCGCGCTGGCGATTGGCCTGTGGCTCCTGCTGATCTTCCTCGTCGGTCCGGCGCGCGTGTCGATGGAGCTGCCGCCGCTGGGGCCGGCCAGCCGCGATCTGGTGGCGCTGCGCGATTTTGACGCGGACGAGCCGGTCGCCGATCTGGCGCAACGTCAGGATGCCGCGGTGGCTGCGGTGCCGCTGCGCTACGCCTTTGACAAAGAAGCGGCGGTGCGGCGGATCGACGCGATTCACGCGGCTTTTCGGCTCGTGCGGCCGCGGTACCGGCTGTACGTCGCGGACCGCGAACGGCTGGTTGAAACGTCGCGGACGGTTGTCCATCCGCACCGGTTGGACGGCAGCGATCCGATCCAGGAACTGGATCTGGCGTACGAAGAGGAGCTGCTCCGCCTGCGGCCGGAATTTGAAGCTGCCGTCGCGCCGCGCCACAGCGAGCTGGGGCCGGAAGTCTTCGCGACGCTGCGCAAGGCGGGCTTTGCTGAAGAGGTGGAACTCCTGCTCACGGACGTCGCCCAGGTGCTGCTGAGTCAGCGGATCGTCCGGGAAATTGACCGCTTTGAGGACGATCTCGGCCGCGGCGTCCTCGAGAACGGCAATGGCGCCCGGTACGATCGCCGGTCGATGCCGCAAAAAATCGTCGACGTGGAGCAGGCGCTGCGGCAGACCGAGGACTTCGCCTCGGAATTCATCCGCCAGAAGAAGCCGTCGCGCTTGGACGAGCCGGTGCTGCAGGGCGCCGTGCGGCAGTTGGCGCGCGGCCTCGTGGAGCCGACATTCCAGCGCGATTTGGACGGCACGCGGGCCGCGGAGACGGTGGCGCTCGCCAACGTGCCCAAGACGCGCATGGTGCGGTACACGCGCGGTCAGTCGCTGGTGAAACGCGGAGACATGGTGACGGCCACTGTGCAGGAACGCGTGGCGGCGGCCCAGCGCGGCTGGCGTAGCGATGCGCTGGCACGCCCGTATGCCGCGACCGCATTGCTCCTGGCGGTGGTGCTCGGACTCTTCACGCTGTTTGCCCGCCGCCATCTGCACCATTTCCGCCATCGGCCGCGCGACATTGGCCTGCTCGCAGCGGTGCTCGTGCTCCACGCGGCGACCCTGCGCGGGTGGCTGATTCTCGGTGAAGCGCTGGTTGAGCCCGGCGGCACGCTGACCGCAGAAATGTGGCTGGTGGCCATGCCGATGGCGCTCGGTCCGTCGCTCGCGGCGCTCTTTTTGAAGCCGTTCACTGCCGCGCCGTTCGCGCTGGTGTGCGCGGGCATCGCGGCGATGATGGCGCACAACTCGTCGTTCGTGCGCGCGTCCCCGGGTCTGGATGGCGTGCAGGCGGTGTTGGCGTTGGTCGTCGGTCTCGCGGGCGTGCAGGCGTCCCGGCGCTTTCGCACGCGCGTGGATTTGCTGCGCGGCGCCATGATGATCGCCGGCTCCGGTGTGCTGTGCGCCGCCGCGGTGGTGCTCTTCACGACGCCGACGGCCGGCCTGCTGGACGAACAGAACGCGCTCGTGCTGGCCATGGGCGCGGGCACGGGCCTGACGACGTACCTGATGCTGACGGCGCTGACGCCGGTACTGGAGCTGACCTTCAATCGGCTGACGGACATCAAGCTGTTGGAGCTCGCCAGCATGAACCACCCGGCGCTGCGGTTGTTGGCGACGGAGGCGCCGGGCACGTTCACGCACTCGGTGATGGTCGGCAATCTGGCGCAGGCGGGCTGCGACGCCGTGGGCGCCAATGGCCTGCTGGCGCGCGTCGGTGCGTACTACCACGACCTCGGCAAGACCAAGGCGGCGCGCTATTTTGCCGAGAATCAGGGCGGCGAAAATCCGCACGATCGCCTGAAGCCGCACCTTTCCGCGCTCATCATCAAGTCCCACGTCAAGGACGGCATCAAGCTGCTCAAGGACTTCCGGCTGCCGGACGAGATCGTCGATTTTGTGCCGCAGCACCACGGCACGAGCCTGATCGTCCATTTCTACCACCGCGCCCAGCGCGAGGCGCTGGAAACCGGGGAGGAAGTGCAGGAGAGCGATTTTCGCTACCCCGGTCCCAAGCCGCAGCGGCGGGAGACGGCGATGCTGATGATCGCCGATTCCGTGGAGGCGGCGACCAAGGCGCTGCCCGATCCGAATCCGGTGCGCGTGCAGGCGCTCGTCAAGCGCATCATTGCCGGCAAGCTGGAGGACGGCCAACTGGACGAGTGCGACCTCACGCTGCGCGAACTGGCGCTGGTGGAGCAGGCCTTCGTCAAGACGCTGCTGGGCATGCACCACACGCGGCCGACGTACTTGCCGCCGGTGCAGCAGGCGCTGGCGCTGTCCCACAGCCGGACGGAAAGCCACTTGCCGATGGCGACCGATCATGATCTGCGACGCGTCGCGGCCATGAGCGATGGCGGCGTGGGCGTGCGGCCGATCACGCGGCGCAATCCGACGATGGACAATCCGCTGAGCATGACCAGCCAGCACGATCGGCCGACGCTGAACAGCCTGGGTCAGGTGGCGACGCCGGAAACGCTCGCAGAAACGGAACATGGCGAGCCCGAGGCGCCGACGGCGCTTGTCGCGCAGAAATCGCCCGCGCCGCGTCAGGCGCGCCACCAGCCGCCAAGGAACTGAGCCATGCCCGTTGCGACCGACAACCGTCACCCGAACTTGCGCGTGGACCGCAAGCGCCTGAACCAGCACCTGCGGACGGCGTTGAAGAAGCTGGGCCGCGCGCACGCGGAGGTGTCGGTGAGCCTCGTTGACGACGCCGAAATTCGCGCGCTCAACAAGCAGTGGCGCGGCGTGGACACGGTGACCGACGTGCTGTCGTTCGCTTTTGACGAGACGGATAGTCCGGACGTGGGCGTGGACATCCTGGGTGACATCGTGATTTCGCTGGACACGGCGGAGCGGCAGGTCGCGATTGTCCATGGTGCCAACGCCGGACGGCCGGAGATGGCGCAGTACCGGCTGGATGAGGAAGTGCTGTTCCTCGCGACCCACGGGCTGCTGCACCTGTGCGGGCACGACCATCAGGAAACGCCAGAGGCCGAGGCGATGGAGGCGATGGAGCGCACGCTGATGGCGAGCGTGACGACGCTGGATCTGCACGCGGCGGACCGGAGCGAGCACGGGGTTTGACGTCGCTGCGCATCGTTGAGGACTCAGCCGCATCTGAGCATGCTGACGCTTGATCGCAAACTTCGGTCAGCGTGCGTGTCTGAGCGGCCAAACCGGGAGTGGACCATGCGGATTGCAGTCACAGGGGCCTCGGGGCTCGTCGGTCGCGCGCTCGTGCCTTTCCTGCGGCGGGCAGGCCATGAGGTCTGGCGGCTGCAGCGCACGCCGCCAACGGACGATCACGACGTGCTCTGGCGCTCGGCGGACCGGCAGTTTCGCTTCGATCCGGCGCTGCGCTGGGATGCTGTTGTGCACTTGGCGGGCACGCCGATCGCGGACAAGCGCTGGACGGACCCACAGAAGGCGCAAATCGAGCAGACGCGCGGCGCGTTGACGCGGCAGTTGGTGGATGCGCTGGTGGCGATGCTGGAGCCGCCCAAGGTGCTGGTGTCCGCCTCCGCGATCGGTTTCTACGGCGATGGCCACGAGACGGTGCTGACCGAAGCCAGCCCCTTGGGCCGCGGTTTTCTCGCTGAGGTCTGTCACGATTGGGAGGCGGCGGCGCTGACGGCGCAGGCTGCGGGCATGCGTGTCGCGCTGCTGCGTACCGGCGTCGTGCTGACCGCTGAAGGTGGCATGCTGGGCAAGCTGCTGCCGGTGTTCCGCGCTGGCGTGGGCGGCCCGGTGGGCGATGGCATGCAGTGGCTGTCCTGGGTGCACCGGGACGATCTCCTCCGGCTGATCGGGCTCGCTTTGACCGACGAGCGGCTCGCCGGCCCGATCAACGCCGTGTCCCCGGAGCCGGTCCGCCAGGGCGATTTTGCCCGCGCGCTGGGCGCGGTGCTCCACCGTCCGGCGTTCCTGCCCGCACCGGCGTTTGCCTTGCGGCTGGCGTTCGGGCAGATGGCCGATGAAGTCCTGCTCGCGGGCCAGCGCGTCGTGCCTGAAGTCGCGCAGCGCTGCGGCTTTGTCTGGCTGTATCCGCAGCTCGCGGCCGCGCTGAGCGCGGAATTGTCGCCCTGACCGCGGTCGTCTGCGGCGAAAGTGGCGGACCGCAGCGGTCCAGCACCCGTGACAATCTTCCGACATTCGCTCCGGACTCAC
The DNA here is from genome assembly GCA_903850505.1 of uncultured Myxococcales bacterium. Lineage (GTDB taxonomy): Bacteria > Myxococcota_A > UBA9042 > UBA9042 > UBA9042 > CAIYBN01. The sequence goes on from CAINLT010000157.1 coordinate 9,346, forward strand.
GCCTATGTTCCCGTTCAGACGGTTCGTTTTCGCGACCGCGAGCAGGAGCATGTCATGATCAAGCAATTCCCGTTGACCGCGCGCAGTGCTGTGTCGTCCTTGTGGCCTGTGGCAGTTGGATTGGTCTTGACGCTTGGCGCGTGCGGGAATTCATCCGGTGGCGGCGGCGGTGGCGTGACAGACAGCGTCGGTGAAGGACTCGTCGATACGCTCTCGGACGCGCCTGTGCAGCCGACTGGCGCGCACGTGTGGGGCGTCGTCTATGCACCGGGCGCGGTTCCGCTCGCGGGCGTGAGCGTGCACGTGGGCACGACGGCCACGACGAGCGATGCCGGCGGCAAGTTCACGTTGGACATCGGCACTGTGGCGACTGCGGTCGTCGTGCTCGAAAAGACCGGCTACGCGCCAGCCTACCGCCAAGTCGCGACCAAGGGCGGTCACCTCGTGACGGTCAGCGCGGTCATGACGCCGACCACCGCGACGGGCACGGTTGATGCGACAGCAGGCGGCACCGTGCAGATCGCCACGGGCGTGACGCTCAATTTCCCGGCGGGCGCGCTCATCACGCTCAGCGGCCAGCAGGTCCAGGGCACGGTCGACGTTGTGACGACGTGGCTGCCGCCCGCGCAGGCGATCGAGAACGCGCCGTTCCTGCTGCAGGCGCTGGACGGGACCGACCTGACGCCGCTCATCAGCTATGGGATGGTGGAGATCGCGGCGACGGCGCAAGGCGAGAAGCTGCAGGTCGCGACGGGCAAGACGCTTCAGTTGAAATTGCCGGCGCTGGATGCGGATCCGGACAGCGCTGGGCTGTTCTTTGGCAACCCGGTTTCAGGCATGTGGGAACTGGAAGGCGCGGCGGCCAAGGTCGGCGGCCAGTGGGTCGCAGAATTGCCGCACATGTCGTGGTGGAACGTCGACGGCTTCTACAAAGTGCCCACCGACAAGAAGGCCTGCGTGACCTTCCGCGCGCGGCTGAACAACGGCAGCCCGGTCGCTGGCGTCGAAGTCAAGTCGGCGTGGGGCCCGAGCAACAACTACACGATCGCTGGCGGCACGGACGGCAACGGCCTGCTCTGCAATGACAGTTTCCCCGGCGGCACGACGCTCACCATCAACTGGAAGGCGGCGCTGAACACTGGCGCGTTGGAAGTGCTGACCGGCTCGTTCACGCTTACGCCATCGGCCTTGGGTGCGAAGTGCGACACGTCGGCCTGCGAGATGGTTGACATCCCGATCCAGTGCTTCAAGGACGCGCACTGCGGCACCGGCGTCAGCTGCGTCAATGGCGTCTGCAGCGGTGGCGATGCCGACGCTGTGAGCAGCGACAGCACCAGCGCCGACGTGCCGGAGGACAAGCCGTGCACGCCGGTCTGTCAGCCCAACCAGTGTTCGGACGACGGCTGCGGCAAACCGTGCATGGCGTGCCCGAGCGGCCAGGCCTGCAACGGCAACACGCAGCTCTGCGAGACCTGCACGCCGGATTGCAGCGGCCAGACCTGTGGTTCGGACGGCTGCAACGGCAGCTGCGGCACGTGTCAGGCGGGACTCTCCTGCGATGGCCTGAAGTGCGTTGGCGCCTGCACGTTCTGCCCGGGCGGCAAGGATTGCAACGCGTTTGGCTTTGAAGATGGCGACAAGGGCTGGGACATGAAGGGCGACGTGACGGTCGTCGACCAGATGGGTCCGGCGATGCCCGCGGAGGGCAAGAAGATGCTGCGGCTGTCGACGGGGCTGGCCTACGCCGCACCATCGTGGGCGCAGAAAGCGCTGTGCGCGACCAAGGGCGTCAAGAACCTGACGTTCCAGTGGCGCATGTTCAGCGAGGAGTTCGAGGAGTATTGCGGGTCGACGTATCAGGACTACTTCGTCGTCTCCATCCTCCAAGCCGATGGCACCAAACAGGAGCTGGCGCGCTGGACGATCGACGACATCTGCCCGGCGGGAGCCAACTCCTGCACGAAGTGCGGCGCCAAGTCGCCCGGCATCACCAAGACCGACCTGAAATTCGACCACGGCGACGTCTGGGGCACGACGTGGCAGTCCACGACCGTCGCGCTGCCTGCCAACGCGGAGAGCGCGACGTTGGTCTGGGAGGTCAATGACGTCGGCGACAGCTCGTATGACACCGTCGTGCTGTTGGATGGCATCGTGCTCAGCCTGTAGCGCGGGGCGTTGACCCCGGCGAAGCTCAGCCGGAGAATGCTGGCGCGGCCGTTGCGGTTCGCCAAGGCACAGCATGACTTCGCCCCTCGTCCGTCGACTCGCCGGTTGCTTCGTTTGCCTGCTCGCCGCGGCTTGTGGCTCCGCCGCCGCGACAAGCGATGGTGCCGACACGACGTCCGCTGACGCCAGCGCCGACGTCTCGCACGGTCCCAAGGCGACCACCGGCCTCGTGACCAACCAGCGCATCGTCTACAAGGACGGGTTGCACAACGAGAACACCGACCTCATCGCCTGGCAGGGCAAGACGTGGCTTGTGTTCCGCGGCGGCGAGACTTCTCAGGTCGGCTCGCCGATCGCCCGCCTTAAAATCTTCCAGTCCGTTGATCTGGGCGACAGCGTCACGATGACCGCGGAGATCTTCATGCCGGGACGCGATATCCGCGACCCGAAGTTCCTGATCCAGGACGGCAAGCTGGTCATTTACGCCATCTCGCGAGTCCCCGGCGGCCACCTGCGCGACGCCGGTGGTCTTGCCTGGACCGTGCGCACGGAAAGCAGCGACGGCATCCACTGGACGGCGCCGGTCCAGATCTACGACGAACAGTGGGGCTTCTGGCGCTACGCCGATCACGCCGGCCTGACGTACGCGACGGCGTACAACGACGGCGACACGCAAGTCGCGCTGCTGTCGTCCGCCGATGGCAAGGCGTGGCAGAAAGTGTCGCTGATCGTTGATTCCAAGCCCGATGTGCCGAGTGAAGCGGAATTGCAGTTCTTTGGCGATACGGCTGTGAGCCTCGTGCGTATGGACAACGGCACGTCCCTGCTGGACGAGGGCCATACCGCCGTGTGCGTCGCGCTGCCGCCGTACGCGACGTGGGATTGCGGCCGCATCCTGGACAAGCGGTTGGACGGGCCGAAGTGGTTTGCGTGGGAAAATCGCCAGTTCGTGATGGCGCGCAAACATCTGGACGATGGCCGGAAGCGGACGGCACTCTACGAATTGCATGGCACGTTGAGCGATCCCAAGGCGGCGGTGACGCTGCAGGAGCTCGCGGAGTTCAAGAGCGCGGGCGATACCGCGTACGTGGGCGTCCTGCCGATGGGCGGCTCGCAGTTCCTGGTGTCCTGGTATTCCAGCGACGTGCCGACCGACGAGATCTGGGCGAGCGGGATGTTCACGCCGTCCGAGATCTGGCTGGCTTGGGTGGACTTGGCGTTCGCGCCTTAGCCGCTACGGCGTCACCGCGATTCCTGGCCGACTCGCCGTCAACACGTAGCGCAGAATCCGCGCTTTCTCGTCGTCGTTCAGCTTGGCCTTGGGTTGCATCTTCTCGACGACGCGTGGCCACTCCGCCTGTGGCACTTTGGGCGGCAGCACCAGCATGTGGCAGCCGCTGCACTTCATCGCGTACAGCCCGCGGCTCGTGTCCAGATCGTCCTGGGTCTCCGGAAACGCCTGGCGCGCCCACGCACGGTCAGAGTCGGTCACGGCGGGCAACATCGGCGCGCACGCGGGCAGCAGGAACAGCAAAGGCAGCAACAAACGCATGGCGACCTACAGGTGAATGCCCAAAATCACGCGGGCTTGGACGGCGTGGAAGTCGGTCAGGTCGCGCGACGTGCCGGCGGCCGTAACCGCGTCGCCAAAACCGACCAACTGCGGCGTTACGGACGTCGCGAGCCACCAACCTTGCGAAGCGTAGCCGACGACCGGCCCGGCGAACAGCGCGCCGTGCTCCAGTGACGTGTTTGAGTCCGCCGCACTCTGCTCAAACGTGCCCTGGCCGTAGACTTCCGCGCCGAGCGTCAGGTGCTCCGTCAGGAAGTGCGTCGCGCCGAGCGAAATGGCGACCTTGTGCTCGTTGTTCCAGAAGCCTTCAAAGCCCCATTCGCGCTCGTAGATGAGGTTCGTGACGACGTGCCAACTGCCGATGCGCTTGTCCAGCAGGAGCTTGCCCTCGATCTCATACTCCATCGGCGTCGCGGTGAGCTCCAGGTACAGCGCCGAGCCGATCGCGTCCGCCGTCGCGTTCGTCAGGTTGTACTTGAATTCCGCCGACACGCCACCGGGCATCGCGCCGCTGACGAGCCCGGGACCCACGCGCGCCGTCTCGCTGCCAAAATTCAGGTAGACCGCCGCCATGAGCCGATCGGTGATGCCGAATTCGAACTCCAGCCGGTGATCCATCCCAAGGTAGTACTGGTCGCGGCCCATGCGAAACGTCGTCTGCGGTTCAATCTCGACCGCGCCCGCCGGCAGCGTCGCGGTTTCATAGGACAGCGTGAAGTGCCGCTCGTTGGCTATCGCGGGTGCCGCGAGCAGCAGGCCGGTCAGCGCGAGGGCGAAGCGGAGAGTCTGGCGATTCATGGAGTTCCTTTGTTATTGCGCAAGCTTGCTGCGCGCTTGGCGACCCTCCCGGGCCGGCTGCGGCTAATGATAATGAAAGTGACTTTCAATTTCAAGTCCTGTCGTGAAGTCGTCCTTGCCACTTTGTGCCGGATCCCCTAGCTTTGCCGCAGCGGGGTCTACCGTCTTTGCGGCATTACGCCGGTTTGGAGGCCACCCATGAGCAGTACTTCGCCGGCTTTGACGCCGGTTCCGCGCCCGTCTGGTTACGCTTCCGACACGCCGACCGGCCGCATCCGCATCCACCATCTCCGCGACATGAAAGACAAAGGCCAGCGCTTCAGCGCGGTCACGTGCTACGACGCGACGTTCGCGCGGTTGGTCGACGCGGCGGGAATCGAGGTCGTGCTCGTCGGCGATTCCTTGGGCAACGTCATCCAGGGCCAGGAAACGACGCTGCCCGTGACCGTCGACCACATCGTCTACCACACCGCCGCGGTGGCGCGCGGGCTCCATCGCGGTCATCTGGTCGCGGACATGCCGTTCATGAGCTACCGCAACCCGGACGTGGCGTTGCAGAACGCCGGTCGGATGCTGGCTGAAGGCAACGCGCACGCGGTCAAGCTGGAAGGCGGCGCGGAAGTCGCTGAAACAGTTAGGCAACTCGTGCAAGGCGGCATCCCCGTCATGGGCCACATCGGCCTGACGCCGCAATCCGTGCACGCCATGGGCGGCCACCGCGTCCAGGGGCGCGGGCAGACGGCGCGCAAGCGGCTGTTGGCGGACGCGACGGCGCTGGAGGCGGCGGGCTGCTACGCGATCGTCCTGGAGGCGATTCCCGAGGAACTCGCCGCGGAAGTGACGCAGCTGCTGAAGATCCCGACGATTGGCATTGGCGCCGGCGCGGGCTGCGATGGCCAGATCCTCGTGATCTACGACCTGCTCGGGCTGGATCCGCATGGCCACAAGCCAAAATTCGTCAAGAAGTTCGCGACGCTCGGTGAGCAGGCGCTGGCGGCGCTGACGCAATACCGCGAGGACGTGCGTACCGCGGCGTTCCCGGGCGCTGAACACGTCTACCACGACCCGACTGCCAAGCCGGCTGCCAAAGCCGCGGAGACCTGAGCCATGTTGGAGACGATCGCCGGCGCGCAGGTGGCGCGGACGCCCGCGGAAGTGCGCGCGTGGACAGCAACAATGCGCGCGGCGGGCAAGCGCACGGCGCTCGTGCCGACCATGGGCGCGCTGCACGCGGGTCACATGACGCTGGTCGACACGGCGCGGCAGCACGCGGGCGCCGTCCTGGTGTCGATCTTCGTCAATCCGATGCAGTTTGGCCCAAAGGAGGATTTCTCCGCCTATCCGCGGCCCTTTGAGAACGACTGTGCGCTGTGCGCCGCCAAGGGCGTCGACCTGATTTACGCGCCGACGCCGGCGACGATGTATCCGCCGGGCTTCCAGAGTCACGTCGAGGTGGAGCAGTTGACGCAAGGCCTGTGCGGCGCGGCGCGGCCGACGCACTTTCGCGGCGTGACGACGGTGGTGATGAAGCTGCTGAACATCGCGTTGGCGGACGTCGCGGTTTTTGGCGAGAAGGACTATCAGCAGCTGCAGACGCTCAAGCGCATGGCGCTGGATTTGGACCATCCGACCGCGATCCTCGGCGCGCCGATTGCCCGCGAGCCGGACGGCCTGGCGATGAGCTCGCGCAACGTGTACCTGAGCGCGGCGGAACGTCAGGCGGCGCCGGCGATTGTGCAGTCCCTGCGAGCGGCGCAGGCGCGCGTGCGGGCGGGCGAACGCGATGCCGCGCGGCTGGTGGCGGAGATGAGCGCGGCGCAGTCGGCGGCGGGCGGCCGGATCGACTACGTGCAGATTGTCGACCCGCAGACGCTGCAACCGCTTGAAATGCTGGAACGATCGGCCCGCGTGATCGTCGCGACGTGGTTTGGCCGCGCGCGCTTGCTGGACAACATGGACCTGCTGATTTAGCCTCGCCGGCCATGGGAAAGCTCAAGTACTCCGCCAAGTTGTTTCGTGAGATCGTGGACTTTGCCAAGGCCAACAAGGTCTATTGGATCGTGCCGCTCGTCGTCGTGCTGGCGCTGGCGGCGCTGATCGCCGTGGCGGGTCAGGGCGCGGCGCCGTTTATCTACACGTTGTTCTAGGTAGGATTGCGGGCCTAACTTCTTGACCGCAAAACGCTTGATGACTAAGCTTCCGGCTTCAGTCGATCCGCGTTTTCCGGTTCGCCGCAGCGCATTTTGGAGTGTTTTCATGAAGCTCAGCAACGTCCTCCTCGCAATCTCCTGTAGCCTGGCCATGGGCCTGAGCGCCTGTGGCAGCTCCTCGACAAGCTCGACGGCGGCCGACACCGCGATCACTGGCGACACGGGTGGCTCTGACGCCACCTCCGTCGCTGACGGCACGGGCGACACCGTGGGTTCGGACGGCTCTGCCGCCACCTGCTGCGCTGACCACGGCGCCGAGTGCGGCTTCATCAAGGAATGCCCGAAATCCTGCGGCGCGTGCAGCACCGGCCAGAAGTGCGACGCGACCCACAAGTGCATCGCCGACCTGAAGAAGCCGCTGAAGAAGTTCGGCGAGCCGTGCGGCCAGAACAAGGACTGCCCGTTCCCCCCCGATACGACCGACCAGACGGCGATGACGACCTACTTCGACTGCATCAACGCGCAGTGTGAAGACGGCGTGTGCAACGCCGGCGTGTGCACGAAGCAGTGCAACATCGCGACGGACGACAAGAACAACTCGACGGGTGCGACCGGCGCGGACGGCATCGAAGACGTCGGCGCGACGAGCGACTGCGGTGGCGCGGTCGACGGCCCGTACGGCACCAAGTACTCGTGCGTGCAGCTGCTTTCCCCGCAGAACGGCAATGCCGCGAACTACATCTACTGCGTCGCTGAGAGCAGCTTCAAGCCCTGCAAGGCGGACAGCGATTGCGACACGGGCGATGTCTGCGACCTCCAGCTCATCTACGGCGCCTACCAGCAGATGTGTGCCCCGGCGCTCAAGACCCCCGTCGGTACCGACGGCGCGTACACGTACAAGGCCGGCGCCACGCTGGGCCAGGCGTGCAACAGCGATCCGACTGCGGGCGATCTCTCCCTCTGCGCCAACGACTTCTGCTCCGGCGCGGGCTTCTGCCTCGGCTTCTGCAAGACCGACGCCGATTGCGCGACCCAGCCGGGCGGCGGCGCTGGCGGCTACTCCTGCAAGGCGAACATCAAGGTCGCCAGCAACCCGGCCTATTCGGCCAGCCTCTGCCTGCCCAAGGACTGCCAGATCGACAGCGATTGCGGCAACGGCTTCTTCTGCCGGCCGTACTGGAATGGCGTGAAGAAGCTCGCGGGCGAGCCCGATCCGAATGACGCGACCAAGCTCGTCTACCCGGCGTTCCAGCCCGGCTGCCAGCCCATCGCCGCCAAGACCGTCAAGCCCGGCGACACGTGCGACCCGTACGTCAACAGCACCGGCGCCACCAAGCCCGGCGCGGCGTGCCAGAACCCGTACGCGTGCGTCGACGGCAGCTGCGGCAGCCTGTGCAAGACCACCAGTGATTGCGCGGCCGATCAGCAGTGCGGCGTGGAAGAGATCCCGCTCGACGTCGACAACCCGCAGGGCACCGGCGCGACCGACGGCATCTACGACTTTGAATTGTCGCTCAACATCTGCGCCTACCTGCCCAAGGCCGCCGGCAAATGCGCGGCTTCCAAGGATTGCGCGGGCGCGTCGTCGTATTGCAAGGCGTTCGTTCACAAGCTGGACCTGCCCAAGGACGCGACGCCGATCGGCAACGACACCATCAACGGCGTCTGCGTCGCGCCGGACGCCAAGGGCGCCAAGGGCGGCGAGGTCTGCGGTCCCGCGGCCAATGACGCGTTCTGCGACAGCGGCTACTGCCTGAACACGCAGTCGTCGACCGGCACCGTCCAGCCCGGCTTCTGCGCGGACTACTGCTCCAGCAAGAGCGACTGCCCGGCGTCCATCTCGCTTGGCGGCACCAGCTACAAGACGTACTGCCGCTCGCTGCGTCTCGGCTACAACAACACGCTGGACGACATCCGCGACGACCTTTGGCTGCCGGTCTGCTACCCGATCGCCGCGACCAACTCGTTGGAAGACTGCAGCGCCACCAAGAAGTGCAGCGCGGCGGGCGAACAATGCCTGCCGATGACGATCGCAACGGGCCCGGACAGCAGCGCTAAGGTCGAGTTCCTCTGCGCGACCGTCGGCGCGACCGCGACCAAGGCCATTGGCGAAGCGTGCAATGCCAATCCCGCCGCGGGCGCCGATCCGGAGTGCAAAGCCGGTCTCGGCTGCATGCCCGACGCTGCTGGCAAGGGCTACTGCACCGGCTTGTGCAGCAAGGACGCCGACTGCGGCAGCGGCAACGACGGCATGACCTGCGATTTGCAGAACCAGTGGCTGCCGCGCACGGACATCAGCAAGGCCGCCATCGTGCCGATCTGCAAGAAGGCCAAGGCCTGCGTGCCGTGCGGTCTCGACACGGACTGCGCCGGCAACTACGCCTGCAGCAACATCGCCGCCAGCGGTTCCGCCGCCGACGGCCGTTGCGCCCCGGGCTGCGCCGTCGACGCCGACTGCGCTGGCAAGGACGGCGGCTCCAAGTGCATCGCCGCGCTGGGCACGGACGGCAAGGCGACGGGCAAGAAGGTCTGCGCGCCGGCGACCTGCAAGTAGTCGTTCAGATCCATCGACGAACTCATGCGTCCCAGCTCACGGCCTTTGCGCCGTGAGGTGGGACCATGCGTTTTTGGACTGTGCAGCGTTGGATTGTGCTGTTGTCGCTCGGCGCGGCGCCCGCGGTTGCGGAGACGCCGCACGCGCGCCGGCTGGACACGCTCGTGGACGCGGCGCGGGAGATCCTCGTGGCGGAGGCGCAGCGGCCGTCGCGACCGCCGCCGTTGCCCGAGCCTTTCCGTTGCTGGACCGCGCCGCCGTTTGTGTTCTGCGTGGCGATGCTGGCCGAAGGCGCGAAAGGGACCGTCACCCGACGGGGCGGAGGCGCGCCGCTAGCGCGTCTCCGGGAGCGCAGCGAGTAGGGCCCGGTCCGGCCGCCTCGGCCGGATTCGCCCAGACGATGCGGCTGCGTCTCGTGCTGGAGGACTCAGCCCTGCAGCACGACCTGCCCGCGGAACGACCGCGCGCGCCAGGCAAACAGCACCGCCGACAGCGCCATCAGCGCCGCGAACACCCAGAAGAACCGCTCCGGCGGCAGCGACTTCAGCCCGGCCAGCGCCGCGACAAGCAGGTTGCCCACGGAAACCGACAGCGACCACAGGCCCACGACCGTCGACTTCATGGCCCGCGGCGCCTGCGTGTAGGCGAATTCCAGCCCTGTCACTGACACCAGCACTTCGCCCAGCGTGATCAGCACGAACGGCAGCACCTGCCACAGCACGCTCACCGACTCGCGCGCCGACACGTCGATCTGCCGTTGGATCAGCGCGATCGCCACGAACGACAGCGCGGAAATCGCCATGCCCGCGGTCATCTTGCCCAGCGGCGTCACGCGCCCACCGAGCCGCCGCCACGCCGGCAGCAGCACGCCCGCCATCAGCGGGATCAGCAGCATCACGAACAGCGGGTTGAGCGCGTTGATTTGGCTGGCTTGCACGGTCAGAGGCCCGAGCGGCGTCTCGAACGTCCGCAGCATGTCCTTGGCCTGTACCACCCACGACGAACCGCGCTGGTCAAACAGCGCCCAGAACACGCTCACCAGCGCGAACACGGACAGCAGCCGCAGCACCGCGCGCGTCCCGTCGACCGCCGCAGCGTCCAGACGCCGCTCCGCGGTTTGCCACAGCGTTTCATCGCGCTCGCGATGGCGCAGCCCCTGCCACAGCACCGACAGCACGCCGCGATCCGGCTGAATCCGCGCGCGCCACGCAAACAGCGTCAGCCCCGCGGCGATGCACGCCAGCGACACTCCGAGCTTTCCGTACCACGGCAGCCCGCCCGTGAACCACAGCGACCCCAGCGACAGGAACAGCAGCGTCGAGCTCGCCGCGTCCAGGAGACCCAGACGCCCGCCCGGCATCGGCGGCGCGTGATTGTACCGCTTGCGGCCGAGCCACAAGATGAACGTCGCCACGCCCATGAGCACGCCCGGGATGCCAAAGGCCACCGCCGGGCCAAACCGCACCTTCAGCCACGGCACCAGCAGCGTCGCGAAGAACGAGCCAAAATTGATGATGAAGTAGAAGGCCTGGAAGATCTTCTCGACGAGCTTCTCCTGCCCCGCGCGGTACTGGTCGCCGACGAACGCGGACACGCACGGCTTGATGCCGCCTGAACCGACCGCGATGAGCGCGAGGCCGAGGTGCATGCCGCCAATCGACTCTTCGCCGATCGCCAGCACCGCGTGGCCGAGGCAGTAGACGAGCGATAGCCAGAAGATGGTCCGGTACTTGCCCAGCAGGCGGTCGGCGAGGATCGCGCCGATCATCGGCAGCGCGTACGCCGCGGCGGTGAACAGGTGATAATCGGCGGTCGCAGCGGTCTTGGCATCCGCGGCGTTCAAGTGCGCCGTCTGTGCGTACAGGCTGATCATGTGCTCGGTCAGGATCGCGCGCATCCCGTAGAACGAGAAACGCTCGCAGCCTTCATTGCCGATGATGAAGCCGATGCCGCGCGGGTGGCGCTGCACGGCCGGCGCGCTCTCCGTCATTTGACCCAGACGTTGATGTCGTCGATGCCGTACGACGCGGTGGCGGCGTCGCTGTTCAGCGTCGAGCTGAACTGGATGATCGCGTTGGCCGACGCATGGTCAAACGTCGCCTTGGGGTAGCGCTTCAAGTCGGCGAGCGTCGTGTTGCCGCAGGAGTCGGGCGTGCTGCCCGTCGCGATCGGGTTGACCACGGTGTCGGTCCAGACCTGCAGGCCGTCGACTTGCAGCATCACGGCCTCGCCGATCCACGCGTCGATGCACTGCACGGTGCCCTGGACGCGCATCTGGCTGTGGCTGGGCAGGCTGCCGACCGAGTCGCTCATCGCGTAGTTCTTGCCGGCAACGCCGACGCCGCCGAGGAGGCCGCTGCTGCCGCACGTTGTCAGCGTCTTGGGCGACCAGCCGCCCGCGCTCGCGTTGAAGTCGTTCTGCACGACGCGCGTCCAGCCGGCGCTGTCGCACCACATCTGCGTGGCAGGCGCGGCGGTCCATTTCAGCCAGTAGAACCCGTCGGCGAGCGCGCCGTCCAAGTCGAAGATCGCCTTGCAGTTGGCGGCAGGCTGGTTCTGCGAGCCCAGGACGTTGCACGTCTGGATGCCGTCGCCCGCGTAGGGCGCGTTGCACGTGCACGTGAAGCTCCCGGGCGTATTGGCGCATTCCGCGTACGGGTTGCACGGCGTGCCGGCGCCGTGAATCGAGAGGTTGCTGACCTCCACGCCGTGCGTCGCGTTGTTGCCGCCGTCCACCGTGTCAAAGGCGAAGCGGACGCGCACGGATTTGCCGCCGTAGCCGTTCAAGTACACCGTGTAGTGCTTGTTGACGCCCATCGCCGCGGTCTGCGAGGCCTTGTCCCACACCGTCACGACCTGTTCGGTCGCGCCCGAGCCGATGACCAACTGCACGAGGAACTTGTCATAGTACGTCCCCACGTCGGTGTTGATGAGCACGTCAAAGCCGAGGTGATGCCACGGGTGCGAGGACAACGTCACGCTCGGACCGGTCGCGTTGCCCTTGTTGGCCCACGTGTCGCCGCCGACCGCCGTCGCGTAATTGCCCGCCGCTGGATTGCCGTAGTACAGCACGCCGTTCCACAACTGCCAGGCGACGCTGGGCGGCACGCCCGAGGATTGCGGATTGCTCGGCGCGTACAGGTTTGGCGGGTCCAGCGTCCAGCCGCTTACGCCCATGCTGCTGAAGTCCCACGCCCAGTCGATGCCCGGGCACTCGTCAATGTCCGTGCACGTCTTGCCGTCGCCGCTGAAACCGGATTTGCAGGCGCAGTTGAAGCTGCCGGGCGTGTTGTTGCACGCGGCGTTGGGGCTGCAGTTGGCGGCGCCGTTGGTGCATTCGTTGATGTCCGTGCACGTCTTGCCGTCGCCGGTGAAGCCAGCGTTGCAGGCGCACTGGAAGCCGCCGGGCGAGTTGCTGCACGTCGCGTCGGCGGCGCATCCCGCGGTGCCGAGGACGCACTCGTTGATGTCCGTGCACGTGACGCCGTCGCCCGCGAAGCCGGCGTTGCAGGCGCACTGGAAGCTGCCCAGCGAATTGGTGCACGTCGCGCTGGCGCTGCATGGCGGGACGGCGGCGGCGCATTCGTCGATGTCCGCGCACGTGGTGCCGTAGCCCGAGTAGCCCGGCTTGCAGTTGCACGTGAAGCTGCCCGGCGTGTTCTTGCACGTGGCGTCGACTGCGCAGGGGCTGACCGTCGCGGCGCACTCGTTGACGTCCACGCACGTGAATCCGTCACCGGTGAATCCTGCGTTGCACGCGCAAGTGTAGCTGCCCGGCGTGTTGGTGCACGTCGCGCTGCCCGAGCAGGTCGCGATGCCCAGCGCGCACTCGTCGACCTCCGTGCAGCCGATGTTGCCAAAGCCGCTGTAGCCGGAATCGCAGGTGCAGATGGGGTCGGCGCCGACCATCGCGCACGTGGCGTTGTTGGCGCACGTCGTCGTTTTGCACAGGTCGTTCTGGCTGCAGTACTTGCCTGAGCCCGAGTAGATGGGGCCATTGCACGTGCAGGCATAGCTCCCGTCCGTGTCGGCGCACGACGCGTTGACGTCGCACGGATACACAGCGGCGGCGCACTCGTTGATGTTCACGCACGCGCCGGTTGCGTCCATGAAGTAGCCGGTCTGGCACACGCACTGCGCGCCCGGGACCGTGTTCTTGCACGCGGCATGCGCGCCACACGTCAGCGCGCCCGTGGCGCACTCGTCGATGTCCGTGCAGTCCTTGCCGTCGCCCGTGAAGCCGGTCTTGCACGTGCACGTGTAGCTGCCCGGCGTGTCGGTGCACGTCGCGTCGGGGGAGCAGATCGCGTCGCCGTTCTGGCATTCGTCCTGCTGCACGCAGATCTTGCCGTCGCCCTTGTAGCCGGGTTTGCACAGGCAGAAGAAGCCGCCGGGCTTGTTGGTGCAGTTCGAGTCGGGCGAGCACCCGGTGGTGCCGTCCAGGCACTCGTCGATGTCCACGCAGAAGCTGCCGTCGCCGAGGAAGCCCTTGTCGCACGTGCATGTGTGGCTGCCGATGCTGTTCTTGCACGCCGCGTTGGCGTCGCACACTTCCGGGACGATTTGGCACTCGTCGATGTCCTTGCACGTCATCCCGTCGCCGGAATAGCCGGGCTGGCAGGTGCACACATAGCTGCCGTCCTGGTTCGTGCACGCGCCGTTGAAGCCGCACGGTCCGGGTGTGGCTTGGCATTCGTTGACGTCCGTGCACGTGACGCCGTTGCCGGTGTAGCCGTCCTTGCACGTGCACTGGAAGCCGCCGATCGTGTTGTTGCAGTTGGCGTTGACGCTGCAGTAGCCCGACGCGCATTCGTCGATGTCCAGGCAGAAATAGCCGTCACCAGTGAAGCCGCTGTTGCACGTGCAGGTCGGCTCGAGCGTGCTGGAGTTGACGCACGTGGCCTTCTTGTCGCACGGGTTGAGTTTGGATTTGCAGACGTCAAAAGCCTGCACGGTCAGCGTGGGACTCGTCGCCAGTGGCGCGCTCACCTGGTCGTCAGACGCAATCGCTGTGCAGTAGACCTGCGCGCCCGCCAGCAGCGAAGTGCCCTTGGCGTCGGAAGCCAGCTTGTCGATGTTGACGGTCTGCGTCGTCACGCCCGGGTTCACATACGCGCCGACGCGCCAGCCCCACGCCAGCGTGACCGCATCGCCGTCGACGTCGCTCGCGGGCGTCGCCAGCTCACACGTCACGTCGCTCAGCAAATCCGCATTCGCTGGCGTGATTTTCAGCACCGGCAGGTTGGGCGGCGCATCGCCAATTACCACCTGCGCCGTCGCGCCGGGACTGTCGCCCGTGCCGTCATTGGCGATCGCCGTCACGATCCACGCCTCGCCGCGCTTGTGCGTTCCCGCCGTCAGCTCGCCGTTCGCGCCGCCCGGATGCACCGTCGTCTCGCCCGCCTTGTGCCAGTCAAAGCGCACGTGCAGCTTGTCCGGCGCGCGGTCGATGTCCGTCGGTGGCTTGGTCAGCACCGGCACCAGGTCGTCCAGCGTCGTCGGCTTGTCCGGCTTGATGCTCACCGCCGGCGCGGTCGGCGGCGTGTTGATCAGCAGCCCAAGGTCGCGGCCGGCATGCGCGCCGTTCCCGTCGGTCACTTCCACGTGCAGCGACTGCGGCCCGGCGGGCAGGTCCGCCTTGTCAAACGCGGAGCGCCCCGCGGCGTCCAGAGGCCCGGTCGCCAGCACCTTCTTGTCCGCAGTTGTCCACGTCGCCGTCAGCAGGTCGTAGGCCACCGTTCCGCCCGTCACCAGCGCGGAGAAATGAATCGTTTCACCGATGTTGACCGAAGCGCCGTTGTGCGGCGACTCAATTGTCACCGACAGCGGCAGCGCGACCGCATCGCCCGTGTCGGTCAGCGCGTCCTCTGGCGCGGTGTCCAGCGGGACGATCTGAATTTCACCGCAAGCGCTGGAAATCAGCAGCAGCAAGGGCAGGAAGATGCGGAACGGGTGGGACATCAAGGGCGCCTCGGCGACAAACTTCAGCAGTTTGCAGTCTTCCGGCCATTGGCACAAGCGAACAGGCGTGCTTGCGTGCGGGTTGGCATGCGGCCAAGATCGCCGTCGCGGCTGCTTTGAGCCGCACCTCTGGAGAGCCGGAATGCGCGCTTCTATCCTGATCCTGGGCTTCTGCGCCGCGGCTTGCGGCAGCAAAGCCAGTCCGGCGGACACGGCGGTGGTGGACGACGCCGTCCTCGGGAGCGACACCAGCGAACTCGCGGATCTCGGCCTGCGGAGTGGCGACGACATCGGCGTGGGCGTCGTCTGCGGCGAGAACTGGAAGCAGGGCTATTGCATCAAGTTCACGTTCCACGGCCAGAAGTTCGACGGACGCACGTTCACTGTCCAGCGCGACCTGACCGGCACGTCGAGCACAGTCGTCTTTGGCGACACGCACATGCAGCCGCCGGCCGTCTCGCTGGCGATTCACGACACGTGGCAACTCGGAACGTACAAGGACCCGCTTGACCTCAACATCGTGCTGGGCAACCTCGTCAAAGCGCCGGGCTTCCCCCCGTTTGTGCCCCAAGCCGCCGACTATCCGTTCAGCTGCACGCCGCCTTACCTCGACTTTTCCTACGGCAACATCCGCTACCGCTCCACGTGTCCCGGCTTGGCCGGCGACATCAACGTCAAGCAGTGGAGCGCGACGCCGGGCGGGCAGGTGAGCGGTCGGTTCGCCGGCCACTTGCAGCAATTCCTGGGCGCCAATGACGACTGCAAGGACGCCACCGTCGTCGCGGCCGCGTGCAAGTCGGCGCTGAACACCGTCGACGTCGAAGGCACGTTTGGCGTCACTTTGCCCGCGCTCAACAGCGACTTGGCGCCGTGATGGACACCACGCGCTCCTGGCATCCGGCTGGCCAGTGGCTGGCGCTCACGTCGTTCTCCGGCGCGCGCGTGCACTTCGTCCGGCCGCGCCCGCATGCGGGGCCGCCGCTGCTGCTGATCCACGGTTTTGCCCAGTCGTCTTGGGCTTGGCGCTTCGTCCTGCCGCAGCTCTGCCAGCACTTTGACGTCATCGCCGTGTGCCTGCCGGGCATCGGCTGGTCGGACAAGCCGGCGGACGTCGACTACCGCTATCCGGCGCAAGTGGCGCGGCTCGTCGAACTGCTCGACCGGCTGGAGCTGCCGTCCGCGCACGTCTGCGGCAGCTCAATGGGCGGCGCGCTGGCGCTTTGGCTGGCCGCGGCGCACCGGGATCGCCTGCAGAAGCTCATCCTTGTCGGTCCCGCGGCGCACGGCATGTTCCCGGCTGCGTTGCTGGCGGAGACGCAGCATGAAGCGCTGGCGCCGATGTGGGCGCTGCCGGGCTTCGCGCTGATCCTCAAGCTCGGGCTGACGCACGGCGCGTACAAGCACCTGCCGATCGACGACCACTACATGGCGCACTTCCTCGCGCCGCTGCGTTCTCCGGGCGGCATCGTCGCAACGCTGCGCATTGCCAGGACGTTTCGCAAGGACCTGCAAGCCCTGGAGCCGCTGCTGCCGCTCGTGCAGGCGCCAACGCTGCTGATCTGGGGGCGCCACGATCGGCTTGTCCCGCGCCACATCATCCGCCACGTGGAGCGCCGCGTGCCGCAAGCGCGCCTGCTTGTGTATGATGGAAGCGGCCACTGTCCGCAGGAAGAAGAACCAGGCCGATTCGTCGCCGACGTGGGCGATTTCTTGAGGGAGGCCCCGTGAAGAAGGCGCTGATCACCGCGGGACACAAGCGGCTGGGCCGGGCGATTGCCCTGGCGCTGGCCGAGGCGGGCTTTGACGTTGCGATCCAGTACCGCCGCGACCCGCATGCTGCCGATGAAGTCGTGGCCGCTGCCCACGCGCTGGGTCGCCGGGCGATCGCCCTGCAGGCTGAACTGACCGACAGCGCCGCCTTGCCGCGACTGGCGGCGGCGGCGGCGGAGCACCTGGGCGGCCTGTCGCTGCTG
This sequence comes from uncultured Myxococcales bacterium, assembly GCA_903850505.1. GTDB lineage: Bacteria > Myxococcota_A > UBA9042 > UBA9042 > UBA9042 > CAIYBN01. The sequence goes on from CAINLT010000157.1 coordinate 26,521, forward strand.
GTGCTCGCGGCCGCAAGCTATGACCTGACGCCGATCGCCGCGCTGGATACGGCGCAACTCGATTTGGCGTTCGCCCAAAACGCCCGTGCGCCCGTCGCGCTGGCGCTGGCGGCCCATCCGTTCCTGTCGGCGTCGGGGGATGGCCGCGTCGTCATGCTTGGCGATTTGGCAGCGCAAATTCCGTTCCACGGCTATTTGGCGCACTCGATGGCCAAGGCCGCGCTGCACGCCGCCGTACGCGGTTTGGCCGCCGAGCTGGCGCCTGACGTCACCGTGAATGCGATTGTACCCGGCGCGGTCCTGCGGCCAGACGATCTGCCTGAATCCGTGTGGCAGCGGCTGCTGGACATCGTACCGCAAGGTCAGCTGATGGCCGCCGACCCAGGGGCGGGCAGCCGGGCGATCGCTGAAACCGTGGTGTATTTGAGCCAGTGCAGCCGGTTTGTGACCGGCAGCTTCCTGACCGTCGACGGCGGCCGGACGGCGAGCTGGTGACATCCCGCCGCGGCGGGATCGCCTGAAGCGTTTGCACACATCGCGCGTTCTGGCTAACGTCCGGGGCGCTTCATGCCGGACGCGTGCCGGGCTACAACCCCCTACGAGGCGAAAAATGGCAATCCGATCGAACCTTTGGCTGGCCTGTGTGCTGGCTTGGCCGGCGCTGGCCGCCGCTGCGGAGCCGCAGAACGCCGACGCTGGCAAGCCAAAAGTGATGCTCGTGCCGGCGATTTACGTCGGTGAAGTGCGGGCGATTTACGAAAAACGCATCCAGAAGTCGCTGGCCGATGCGATCGCCTCATCGAGCCGCCTGGACCTGCTGACGGACAAGGATCGCGCGGAAAAACCGGCGCTGCCCAAGGACAAGACCGCCCCGGTGAAGTCGACGCCGCAGTCCCGGCACATCGACGAAGCCGACATGTGGCGGCAGGAAGGCACGGATCTTGCGGCGGATGGCAAGCCCAAGGAAGCGCTGGCCAAGTTCCGCGACGCGATCGCCGCGTATGAGCGGTCTTCGGCGGAGCTCGTGGATTTCTCCAAGCTGGCCGATGCGTATGCGCGCGCGGGTTTGACGGCGTACGTCACGGGCGGCGGTTTGGCTGAAGCGACGCGGCTGTTTGAAGCGGGCGTGACGATCCAGCCGACGCTCGTGATCGATCGTCGCAAGCAGGAGAAGGTGTTGCTCGACGCGTTTGACAGCGTCCACGAGCGGCTGGAGAACGGCAAGCGCTTCGCCATCGCTGTGGAAGGTGCGGGCGAGGGTGCGGAAGTGTTCGTCGACGGCGTGAAAATCGGCGCGCTGCCGGGCAAGTCGACGCCAGTGCCGCCGGGGACGCACTACGTGCAGGTGCGCGGCAACAACTGGCAGCCGTGGGCGACGGCCGTGAAGATCAAGAACAAGGAAATGACGGTGACGGCCAAGCTCATCGAAGTGAAGAAAGAGAAGGCGCCGCACAAGGAAGTCGAGTTCGGCATCGACGCGATGGAAGATTGCGCGAAGGCTGGTGCGTTCGCCACGGACAAATGCCGCATTCCGGCGGGCAAGCTGGGCAAGCAGACGGGCGCGACGTACCTGATCTTCACCGCGGTGAAGCCGGATCGCTATGGCCGGCTGTCCCTGCATCCGTTCGTGATGGAAAGCGCCACGGGCGCGACGGTGCCGCTCAAGCCGATCGACCTGTCGCCCGATCTGGCCGATCTCAACGCGCGATCCGCGACCTTTGAGACGGACGTCGCCGATGGCACCGAGCACTTCGCCAAGGCGCGCGCGCTGACAGGCACGCCCAAGGTCTACAGCAAGTAGCCATCGCGTCGCGTGTAGCATTTTGAAATCGTTACCAAAAAACTAGCCGTTGCGTTGCGCTGCCATGGGCGTTACGCTGCAAGTGGAAGTCTGCGCGCGGCGTTGTGTTGTGGGTGCGACACGGCTGATTGGCGCGGGCAACGCTTCCTGCAAGTACACGAGGCTCGCAATGTCCGGACGTTTTGGCCGATTGAATTCGCTGGCATCGGTGGCCGCGTGGTTCTTCACCGTCAGCGCCTTGGGCCTGTCCGCGTGCAGCGATCCAACGCCCGACACGGGCTCCGGCACGATCAATGGTGGCAACGGCGGCAACGGCGACGGCACGGTTGACCCGACGACGCTCAAGCTGGAAACGGAAATCATCGGCGATGCCCGCGCGGGCATCCCGTTTGCCGGAAAGTGCCGCACGTTCAAGCCGGTTGTCGCGGACGACGCGAACCAAGGCTATGGCGCGGAAGTGCCGCTCCCGTCAGCCGCGACGGTGACGGTTACCGGCGGTCCTGGGCAGCCGGTCGCGGTGCAGGATGTGCACGTGACGCTGGCCAAGGTCGGCACGTATCAAGTGGCCTGCCAACTGCCGGCCTACAAGTTGGTCGATCCGACGCCCGCCGATTTGGACGTCCTCGCCGGTCTCGCGGTGACGCTCGACACGGAGTTGCAGCCGCCCGCGGGCAGCGCGCCCGGGACGCCGGCGCCCACGGACGTCGTCGCCAATACGCCGGTCGCGGTGACGTGCACGGCCGCGGACAAGTATGGCAATGAGGTCCTCGACGGCTTCTCCGTGAAAGTGTCGCCCGCCGACGCGCCGCAGCCCAAGGCGTTCACCACCCAGCTCAAGAAGGCTGGCGACTATCAGATCGCCTGCATCGTGGACGGCCTCGCCGATCAAACGCCCGCGCTGCTGCACGTCCACGCCGACGTGCCGGTGCATCTGTTCGCGATTCTCGATCCGCCGGAGCTGGAAGCCGGCGCGGCGAGCGCTGTGACGTGCGTCGCCAACGACGCTTTTGGCAACCCAATCCCGGATTTTCCGTTCTCCATCGACTTCTCCGGTGACAAGGACATCAAGCTCACGGGCCTCTACGTCACGTCGACGAAGGCCGGCGCGCACAAGGTCGCATGCGTGCCGGAAACGGGCGACTGGAACGCCTACCAGCTGCATCCGGCGTCGCTGCTCGTCGATCCGGGGCCGCCCGCGCTGCTGCAAGTGCAGACCGTGCCGGCCAAGGTCGTCTACGCTGACGCCGAGAAAGTGCAGTTCCTCAGCGTCGTCAAGGATGCGTACGACAACATCATCCCGTCGGCGACCGTGACGCTGGCGGTGACGGATCCGGCCAAGGGCTACAAGGTCAAGGATCCCAAGACGGTGCAGTTCAACGTCGACGGCAAGTACAACGTGCATTTGCAGGTCGATCAGGCGCCGGATATCGCCAAGGACGTGCAGATCATCGTGGATGGTACGCCGCCGCTGCTGACGATCGACTACCCGAATTGGGGCGACACGATTACCGGCAAGCCGTCCGTGCAAGTGACGGGAACGGCGGCGGATAGCACGTCGGGCCTGGCCAACCTGGTGCTGACGCCGAACTGGGACGATGCCGCCAAGAAGAAGCCGGTGCTGGGCTCCGCGGATCCGGACACGGGCCTGACCAACTGGGCGTCGCAGGTGCCGGCCAAGCACGGCCTGAATACCGCGAAGGTGGAAGTGACCGATCTGGGCGGCCAAGTGTCCAAGGCGACGCGCGGCTACTACTACTCCGGCCAGTACTACCCGACCGATGGCGCGCATCCCAAGGACGCGCCCGTCAAGGACGGCATCCAGGTTTTCCTCGGCAAGGACTTCATCGACGACGGCGTCCACGACTACAATAATCCCAATGATCTCGCAACGATCATCGAGATGGCGCTGGCCGGCATGGACCTGAACGCGCTGCTGCCGCCGAACCTGAACCAGGGCGCGATCGAGGTGAAGATCACCAACCTGTCGATCAAGAAGCCGACGATTTCCCTGGAGCCGGTCGCCGGTGGCATGAAAATGCACATCTGGATCAATGACTTCTACGCCGACATCGCGGTCAAGGCCAAGCAGTCGATCGGTCCCATCAGCGTCACGATCAAGGTCTCCGGCAACATCACGATGAGCCAGATCGAGATCGCGACCCAGCTTGGCGTCGCCGTGACGCCCGCGGGCGGCCCGACGGTCAAGGTCATCTCGACCAAGGTCGACCTGAAGGACTTCAAGCTGCACCTGAACGGCCTGCTCGGCCTGTTCGACTTCATCACCAACGCCATCATCGGCAGCTACATCAACACGCTGGAGAGCACCATCACGCAGCTGCTCAACGACCAGATTCCGCCGCTGCTGCTGGGCATTCTCAACACGTTCGCCATCAACCAGGCCGTGCCGCTGCCGGCGCTGATCCCGGGCATGCCCGCGGTGACGCTGACGCTGAACAGCTGGCTGACGACGCTGACGTTCTCGCCGCAGGGCATCCTCGTGAAGCTGGACGCGGAGCTGTCAGCGCCCAAGGGGATGGCGCACGTCAACCTCGGCTCGATTGGCCGGCAGGTCGGCTGCCCGGGTCAGGCCAAGGACGAGTTCGTGATTGACGACAAGCAGCGCATGCAGCTCGCGCTGCACGACGACATCATCAACCAGGCGCTCCAGGCGATCTGGTACGGCGGCGCGTTCAAGATGGACGGGCTGACTGCGGCGAGCCTTGGCTTGGCGGGTGCGGGCGCGCCTTCGATCGGCGGCTTCTCGCTGGATGGCGCGACGTTTGACGTCGACCTGTTCCTCGCGCCGATCGTCGAGTCGTGCGCGCAGCCGACGCCCATGGACCTGCGCGTGCAGGCGGGCGACGTGTACCTGAAGGCGAACCTGAAGCTCGGCGACCAGCCGCTGTCGATTGGCATCTTCCTGAACGCGGACATGCCCGCGCACCTCGCGATGGCCAAGAACGCGACGACGGGCGCGCAGGAGCTGTCGGTGAAGATCGACGCCACCAAGCTCAACTTGATGATGGAGATTATCGACATCACCAAGGACTTCGCGGACGCGAAGGGCGCGTTTGAGGACATCCTCAAGACGCAGATCGACGCGCAGCTGGCCAAGGGCATTCCGGGACTGGACAACATCGTTGTGCCGCTGCCGGCGATTGACCTCGGCAGCCTGATTCCGGGCTTGGGCACCGGACTGAAGATGCAGCTGACGTTGAAAGACATGGTGCGGGCTGGCGGCTACACCGCGATTGACGCGCAGATCAACTGATCGTGCGTTGCGTTCCGGTTGCGGCGAACAATTCGCGGCCAGCGCGGGATGTGGTAGTTTGGGACGGGGTAGGTCTCGCTTCGGACTTTGCGGTCAGACGCGGTGCACGGATGAATGGGAGCGGCACGAGATGAATCAACCACTTAGCACCACCCGCCTGGCGTCCGCGCTGCTGACCGCGGTGTTGCTGCTCGCAGCCGCCTGTTCCTCGACGACGACGCCGACGCCGACGGAAGACACGCTGGCGCTCTGCTCCGACAAGATCGACAACGACGGCGACGGCAGCACGGACTGCGACGACAGCGATTGCTCGGGCTCGACGGACAAGGCCATCCACGCGTATTGCCTGAAGAACGGCGACGTGAAGATCACCGACACGACCAAGAGCGACGCCGACACGGAATCCGACAATGGCGCGACGGACGCGATCGTCGACGACGCCGACGCCAACACCAGCACGACCGACACCGACGCGACGACCGACACCAGCATCTGCAAGCTCGCCGGCCAATTCGGCTGCCCGTGCGCCAACAACGGCGACTGCGACAGCGGCTACTGCATCGACGACGCGCAGGGCAAAGTCTGCACGCAGGTCTGCACGGAAAACTGCCCGACCGACTGGAAGTGCGTCCAGGGCGGCTCCGGCACCGACCTCCAGTACATCTGCGTCCCCGCGTACCCGACGCTGTGCATGCCGTGCGCTGAGCACAAGGAATGCCAGACCAACGGCACGACCGGCAACTACTGCGTCCCGTTTGACCGCAGCACGACCGAGCCCGATCCCAGCGATCCGAGCAAGACGATCCAGCACGGCTTCATCGACGGCTCGTTCTGCATGACGGCGTGCACGCCCGGCAAGGACGCCAAGGGCAACCCGACGGAGACCTGCAAGTCCGGCTTCACGTGTCAGGAGCTCAAACTTTCCGACAACGGCAAGCCGGTCAAGCAGTGCGTGCCCGACAGCGGCGAGTGCTCCTGCCAGGACCAATGGGCGGTCCAGGGCAAGTCGACGATTTGCAGCAAGACCAGCACCGCCGGCCAGTGCGTGTCCAAGCGCCAGTGCGTCTTCAACGCCACGACCAACCAGACCGCGCTCTCCCTGTGCGACGCGCCTGCGCCGTCGGTGGAAGTGTGCGGCGACGGCATCGACAACGACTGCAACGGCAAGACCGACGAGCCGGGCGCCGGCGGCTGCACGAACTGGTACCAGGACAACGACATCGACGGCTACGGCACCGGCGTCCCCAGCACGGAGAACTGCCTGTGCAACAACCCCGGCGCGGGCTACAGCAACAACGGCGGCGACTGCAACGATTTCAACGCGTCCATCCACCCGGGCGGCGTGGAAATCTGCGACAACATTGACAACAACTGCAACGGCCAGACGGACGAATCCGGCTCCAAGGGCTGCACCGTCTTCTACCACGACCTCGATGGCGACGGCTTTGGCAATCCCAACGACTCGGCGTGCCTGTGCAAGTCCAAGCAGACGTCCGAATGGATTCTCCAGGCCGCGGACTGCGACGACACGCCCGGCCCCGGCGCCAAGATCCACCCCGGCGTGGATGAAGTCTGCGACGGCGTGGACAACAACTGCAACGACAAGACGGACGAGCAGGGCGCCATCGGCTGCAAGCTCTACTACGTCGATCAGGACAACGACACGTACGGCGTGACGACAACGGGCTTGTGCCTGTGCGCGGCGACCAAGTCCAACACCGCCGGCCAGCCCGGCGACTGCGATGACGGCAACGGCGGCATCAACCCCGGCGCGTCGGAAATCTGCGACAACATCGACAACGACTGCAACGGCAAGACCGACGACGGCGCAGCCGACGCGACGTGCGGCGCCATCGCCGGCGGCAGCTCCAAGTGCATCGACGGCGCGTGCGGCGTGGGCACGTGCGCGAAGGGCTACTACGACGTCAACGGCGACCCGACCGACGGCTGTGAGTGCAAGTCCGAGCAGAACGTCGGCAACATGGGCATGTTCTGCGGCAACGCGATTGACCTCGGCGTCCTGCCCGACGGTAGCGCGACCATCCAGAAGGCCGGCCAGATCCTGCCGGGTGAATCGGGCGACTGGTACAAGTTCAACGCGACGGACACGCCGGACATCGGCAACAGCACCAGCGGCAACTGCGACCAGTACGACGTGCGCATCTCGTTCGTGCTCAATCCTGGCAGCCTGTTCGTGTTCGACGTGTACCGCGGCAGCTGCGGCGCGGGCGACCAGGTCTGCTCCGCGGAAACGCAGCACGATTGGTCGACGTCGTTCTACGGCCCCGTCGCGCCGTTTGGTCCCAAGAACAAGGGCAACTCAAACTCGCTCGGCGGGATCACCAAGTCGCCGGTCCCGGAAGTCGCGGGCGAATGCAACTGCGTGCCCGCCAACGCGGTCAATGCGGGCTGCGTCATCAACGACCACGTCGGCATCGGCTGTGGCCCCAGCGGCTACCCGGGCATGAATATTTGCTCGGACAACTCCGCGTGGTACTACGTCCGCGTGTACACCAAGCCGGGCGCGGCGTTGACGTGCGACCAGTACATCATCAAGTTCGACAATTCTTCGACCGGCGCCCCGCCGCCGCAGAACTGACCTTCCGCAACGAGCCGCCCTTTCGGTGATTGTCGCCATGCCGCATCCAGTTCGCCTCCTGCCGCTCGCGGTCTTGTTCGCGCTCGCCGGCTGCCTGACGCCTTTGGCAGACCCGGCAGACGGTGGACCAGGCGTCTCGGCGCAGTTTGAAGTCACTTTGGGCAGCGATGTCGGTCAATGGAAGCCCGATGTGGCCGACACGGCCGATCTGGACGCCGTTGCCGATACCGTCGCGGATGCCGTTGCGGATGCGGATGATGTCTCCGAGACCGATGCGGTCGTCCTTGCCGATGGCGCAACCGGCGACGCCGCCTTGCCCGACGACGTGACCGCTGCCGATATTGCCGACGATGGCACGGCGACCGCGCTCCCCGACGGCGTCACTGGCGCCGACATCAGCACCACCTGCGGCGACGGCAAGTGCTCCAAGGCTGACAAGGAAAACTGCAAGGTCTGCCCGCTGGACTGCGGCGACTGCCCGTCAATCTGCGGCGACGGCACATGCCAGAGCGACGAGACCTGCACGGACTGCCCCAGCGACTGCGGCGCCTGCACGCCGGTCTGCTCGCTCTTTGGCTCCAGCGGCTGCCAGTCCACCGAGCAGTGCTTCCCCGACGGCAAGGCCAACCTGTGCAGCGTCGCGGGCGGCAAGTCGGTCGGCGCGGCGTGCACGTTCTTCAACGAGTGCCAAAAAGGCCAGCTCTGCGTCGGTGGCGCCTGCCGGGTCATTTGCAACTACACGGGCACGGACGCCCAATGGCTGTGCGAGCCCGGCGTCCTCTGCGACAAGGTCAACGTCGGCGGCAACGCGGCGGCGGGCTTGGGCGTCTGCGAGTTCTGAGCTAACGGCTCGTGCAAGAACGAATCGATCAAGTCCCAGCCGTGTGTCGCCGGGCGTATCGCGCAGCGGGCGCACTTGGCGACCCAGCGACAAGCGTCCCGCACGACGGGTTCGTGCTGCACGGCGCCTAACGGCCCTTGCCCAGCGGCTCAATCGGCGTCCGCGGGTACAGCACATCCTGCGACACCACATCTTCAATCGCCGCCATCGCCGCCAGCACGCGCTCTTCCCGGTACGGCGGCGCGATGACCTGCACGCCCACGGGCATGCCGTCGCAATGGCGCTCGGCCTCCGCGCAGCGCTTCTCCACCGTGTCGGCGGGATTAGCGCGCTCCGTCTCGCCCTCGAGCACGCGCGTCACCGGCGCGACGCCCGCGGGGAAATTCAGCATCACGTAGCGGAACGCATAGGACAGCGTCATCGTCAGGTCGCCTGACGTGCCGATCGGCATCGCCGGCATCGTGTGCGGCGGACAAAGCACCAAATCCAGCTGCTGCGCCTGCCAGGCATCCTGCTCCGCGCGCCGCAGCATCGTCCGCTGGTTGGTCAGCGCCCACAGCTCAGACACGGGCTTCCGGCCCAGCGACCGCAGCAGCCGCGCCATGCGCTTGTCGCCCCGCGCGTCAAAGATCGCCGCCATCAGGCTGCGCACCGGACTGGGCAACAGCGCCGCCTTGACCGTCGACTGCAGCTGCCGCGCCGGCATTTCACCCGCGAGCATGGTGCGCAGCGTCGCGCCGCCGTCCGACGAGATTCCCGCCAGCCACGTGAACAGCAGGTCCGGTCCCGGCGGCTGGTAATCGACGAGCGTCGCGCCCGCGGACTTGAGCGCCTCCGCCGCAAGCTTGACCGCGCGCTGCACGCCCGCGTTGGGAGTCAGGTAGCCGTCGTCCAGCGTCACGCCCACGCGCATGCCGCGCAGATCGACGTTGGCAAAGTCCGGAATCGGCCATGGCATCACCGCGGGATCCAACCGCGCCGCCTTCTCCAGATCCACCGCCTGCATCAGCAGCGCCAGATCGCGGGCGTGCCGCGCCATCGGCCCCATCTGCGAGCGCACCATCTCCTGGCCGGCGATCCCGGTCGCCGAACCGCGGTTGCTCCAGCGATCGACCGTCGGCTTCAAGCCGTGGATGCCGCAAAAATGCGCCGGAATGCGGATCGACCCGCCGATGTCCGTGCCCACGCCCAGCACGCTCATGCCCGCCGCCAGCGCCGCCGCTTCACCGCCTGACGATCCGCCCGGCGATCGCCCGGTATTCCACGGATTGTGCGTGATGCCCCAGATCGCGTTCTCGGACTCCTGCGCCAGCAGCAGCTGCGGCACGTTGGTCTTGCCGATGACGATCGCGCCCGCATCTTTGAGCAACTTCACCGTCACGGCGTCAGTCGTCGCGGGCTGGTTGCGCCGGTTCTTGAGGCCCATCGTCGAGTCGGTGCCCGCGATGTCGATGTTTTCCTTGATCGTGACCGGCAAGCCGTGCAGCAAGCCCCACGAGTCGCCACGCGCGCGCGCTGCATCGGCGGCATCGGCGCGTTGCAGCGCTTCGGCGTCATATTCGACGACAAACGCGCGGACTTCGGCATCCACTGCATGGCGCCGGTCAATCAGCGCCTGCACAATCTGCCGGGAGGACACCTGCCGCGTTTCCAGGCGTTTTTTCAGGTCCAGCGCGGAGAGCTCGTGAATCTGCATGGGCGCCAGCATCCGCGATTCCCGGGCGCGTTGCAACGCCCGCACGGGCCGCCGCGATGTGCTATGTTACGCGCCGCGCGGGCCGACCTGCGTCGCCAGAATGGAGTCGCCATGCGTACTTGGCCGGTGGGCAGTCAGATCTTCGTGATTGGCAACGTCAACAACCACAACTACGTCGTCGGCAAGCCTTACATTGTCGCCGAGATCGACGACGACGGGACGCTGCGGGCGCGCGATCCGGAGAGCGGCGTGGTCGGCAACTGGCTGCGCTGGCAGGACGTGGACAGCGTCGCGCCGGTCGGCTGGCAGTGGGCGCGCACGGTTTTGCCGCCAGACGTGGTGCTGTTCCTGGAAGCGTTCGAGGGCATTGAGCAGATCACGCTCCGCGAGCCGATGAAGGCCCGCCTGATGCAGCGGCTGCCGAGCCTTTTTGAAGCGATTCTCGAAGAATCCCGCAAAGTGCGCGCGGAGGAAGCCGGACCGCCGCCGGCGGCGACCGTCGAGAAGCCGGGTAGCGACGCCGTATTGCGGCGGTTTTTTGGCGGTGTGCCAGAAAACGACAAAGATGACGACTTGGCGTCCTGACGCCGCAAAGGAACGAACATGGCTATGCCCCACCGCGATGCTGGTTTTCGGCCGCCGCAATGGCGTCCACCGGGAACCTGGATTCACTGGGTTTTGTGGGTTGTGCTGGCGCTGCTCGCGGTGACGACGGCGCGGTCCGCGTTCTACACCGTCGGGACGGATGAACACGCCGTGGTGCTGCGCCTCGGCCGGTACACGACGACGGAAGGTCCCGGCTTTCACTTCAAGCTGCCTTTTGGCCTCGACACCGTCGCGCGTTTTCCGACCGAGCGCGTGCTGAAGCAGGAATTCGGCTTCCGCACGACCAAGGCGGATGTGCGTTCGGAGTTCATCAAGGCGCCGTACACGGTGGAATCGCTGACGCTGACGGGCGATCTGAACATCGCGGACGTCGAGTGGATCGTGCAGTACCGCATCACGAGCGCGACGGACTACTGGTTTCACCTCAACGAGCCGGACAACACGGTGCGCGATCTCTCCGAGGCCGTGCTGCGCGAAGTGGTGGGCAGCCGGACGGTCGACGATCTGCTGACGGTCGGCCGCAACGAGATCGAGGCGGAAGCGCAGGTGCTGCTGCAGAAGTCGTTCAACAACTACAAGGCTGGCATCAAGGTCATCGCGGTGCAGTTGCGCGGCGTGACGCCGCCGGAGCCGGTCCAGGCGAGCTTCAACGACGTCAACCGCGCCGAGCAGGACCGCGAGAAGATGATCAACGAGGCGCGCGCGGCCTACAACCGCGAAATCCCCAAGGCTGAAGGCGAGGCGCTGCAGGCCGTGGAGCGCGCGGAAGGCGCACGGCGGGAGCGCATCAACCGCGCCAAGGGCGATTCCGAGCGGTTCCGCCAGATCCTGGCCGAGTACAAGAAGTCCCCGGACGTGACGCGCAAGCGCCTGTACCTGGAAACGATGGCGCAAGTGCTGCCGGCGATCGACGAGATTACCGTGCTCGATGGCGGTCAAAAAGGCGGCATCCTGCCGGTCCTGCAACTGGGAAGTGGCGCGATGAAGATGCCTGAAACACCTGCTGCCCCCGCGCGAGGTGCCCCGTGAGCCAGCGCGCAGCCCTCATTGCCCTCATCACCATCGTCGTCGGCTTCTGGCTGGCGGCGAACTGCCTGGTCGTCGTCAACGAATTCGAGCAGGTCGTCATCACCGAATTTGGCGAGCCGATGGGCGTCTCCCGCACCACGCCGGGGCTGATGTTCATCGCGCCGTGGGACAAGGTTCACCGGTTCAGCAAACAGCTCCTGCGCTGGGACAGCGACCGCGCGCAGGTGCCGACCAAGGACAAGCGGTTCATCTGGGTCGATTGCACCGCGCGGTGGCAGATCGTCGATGCGCTGAAATTCCTGCGCAGCGTGCGCGATCTGGAAGGCGCGCAGACGCGGCTGGACGACGTCATCGAGTCGACGGTACGGCTGACGATCTCCGAGAACAACCTGATTGAAGCCGTGCGTCCAGACACGCGCGCGGTCGACATGCCGGGCATGGACACGGAGACGCACGATGAGCTGGTCGTGCGCAAGGGCCGCCTGGAGCTGCACAAGGAGATCCTGCAGCGCGCCCGCAAGATGACGCTGGCCGCGTATGGTATTGACATCATTGACGTGCGCCTCAAGCGCATCAACTACATTGAAGCTGTGCAGCAGAACGTGTTTGGTCGGATGATCGCGGAGCGGCAGAAGGTCGCCGAGCAGTATCGGTCAGAAGGCGCGGGCGCGGCGGCGGAAATCCAGGGCACGATGGAGCGCAAGCTGGCGGAGATTCGCTCCGAGGCGTACCGCAAGTCGCGCGAAATCGCCGGCCAAGGCGAGGCGGAGTCGACCAAGATCTACGCCGATGCATACAACGCCGATCCGGAGCTGTACGCGTTCCTCGCGACGCTCGAGGCCTATCCGCAGATCCTCGGCGCAGGTCGCCGCGCGGGCACGCGGACGCACGTGCTGCTGGGCACGGATGCCGAGCTGCTGACCTATCTGAAGACTTCCAAGTTGGCGAAGTAGCAACCGGCGCCGCCGGCGGTCACGTCCACAATCGACGTGCCGCCAGCGCGACCTGGTCGTCTCTTACAGCTTCGCGTTCGTGAACGACGTCTGCTTCACGTTGCGGAGCAGATCCGTCATCACGGTGCTGTTCAGGATCGCCGGCACGGTCTGCGGCGTCTTGAGCACGAACGCGCCGACGTTGCAGTTCTTGGCCGTCGCGCGGTAGTCCTGATCGCCGCCGAGCGTCGTCAGATCCGGCAGCTTGATGGTCGTGCCAATCGCCGACTTCGGCAGCAGCACGAGCCAGCTCGCGCCCATCGGCCCTTCCAGCGTCGCGCGGTAGAAGTCCGCGCCCGGCACCTCAACGACCTTCAGCGTGCCCGCGGTCGGGTCAAACACCGAGCCGATCGGCAGCGGCAGGAAGCTCGGGACCGTCAGCGCCGCCGGCGCGTAGTCCGGCTGCGTGATCTGGATCGAGCCGCCTTCGCGGTGGTCGGTCAGGATCTTGCCGTCCGCATCCTTCGTCGTCGCCTGCAGCACAACCGCCGCCGACACGATGACGTGATTGGCGTTGCCGACCTGCAGGCCGGAATGCAGCGGCGCCATGGAGAGCGACAGCGTGGTCTGATCGCCCGGGCTCTCCGGATCGCCATCGACGATGCCGTCCGACGGGTCGGTCTTCTCGTTCTTGTCGGCGGCCGCGCTCAGACCCAGCGGGACGATCTCGCCCGACGGCAGCTCCGCGCCACCGATGGCGAAGATCAGGTCCGCGTACGTGCCATCGCCCAGCGAAGGGAGCTTGGGCGGCGTGATGATCGTCTTGATCAGCAGCGGGAACTGCGGGTTCAGGTCCAGCTCATGCAGCGGATTGGTCACGGTCGTGCCAAAAGCGACGTCCGGCACGACTTCCGAGTAGAACGTCGACAGGTAGGGCAGCAGCACCGCGACGATCTTGCCGATGTCCACGCCGCCGTCGATGGCGTCAAACACCTTGCCGATCTGCGCGTAGATGGTCGCGAGTTCGATGTGGCCGGCCAGCGTCCAGATCTTGTGCGCGCCCGGCGTGCCGGTGAGCAGGTACTTGACGACGACGGGCTTGCCGAGACCGAACGTCACGCCGCCGGGGATCTGGTTGTAGTTGCCGGGATTGAGGAACGTCGGCGCGTCCTTGTCGAACTTGCGGGTCACGTTCGGGCCGAGGATGGACTGGATCGAGAAGCTCAGCAGGCTGTTGTTGAACGCGAGCGAGGTCAGGCCGAGCGACGCTTCGCCGGTGCCGCTGTACGTGATGCCGCCCGTCAGGACGTCCTGGTTGATGAGCTTGGTGCCGGGGTGAACGAGCTTGCCGGCGTCGTCGATGATCTTGTCCATGACCAGCGTGCCGTCATCGCTCAGCGCGACGTCCGCGTACGCGACCTGCGGCGAGGCCAGCGTGATGTCGCCCGTGGCGCCCTCCGGCTTGTAGCCAAGCACGGAAACCGGCGCGTGGTTCGGCGCGATGATGTGGATGTCCGCGGGGAAGGTCAGCGTCGCGAACGTCGCCTGGCCTTTGACCAGCGCCACGGTCTGCGCCGCAGTCGGCGTTGTCGCATCGGAGGCGCCAACCACGACGACGTTGCCGTCCAGCGGGAGCAGCGTCTCTTCATCGACCGCGACAACGCGCAGCACGCCCGCGCCGATCTTGCCGAAGTTGAGCACGATCGCCGGGTTCGAGTCCTTGCCGTCACCGCCGGTCACTTGCGCCGTCACGGTGTAGTCGCCCGCCGTATCCGGCAGGACGATCTTGCCGGCCGTCGCCGTCGGGGCGCCATTGCCAGTCACCTTGAACGTGAACGTCGCGGCGGTCGCCACGTTGCCCTTGTCGTCCAGCGCCTGGGCACCGAGGTCCACCGCGAGATCGACAGTCTGGCCGGGCTTGCCGACGAACGCCGTGCGGATCAGCCGCGCGTGCAGGCTCGACGTCGCGGGCGCGGCGATGCAGCAGCCCTGCGAGCAGACCTTGCCGGTTCCGCAGTCGGCGTCCTTGGTGCATTGTCCCTGCAGGCACTGGCCGTTGGGCACGTCGCACACGCAGGTGAAGCGGTTGTCCGGGCACTCCGGCTGGCCGAGGCGGCTGGCGCAGTCGGTGTTGCTGGCGCAGACGAATTTGGCGACGCAGCAGCCCGCGACGCAGTCGTACTTGCCCATGTCGCCGCAGAGGCTCAGGTCGTCCTGGCCCTGTGGGGTCTTGCAGGCTTTGGCGCATACGCCGGTGTCGGCTGCGGCGTCGGTTGCGGAGACATCGCCCGGCACGTCGATTTGCGTGTCCTCGCCGATTCCCGTGTCCGTGTCCGCCGTGCTGCTCGTGCCGCACGCACCGAGCATCAGCAGGCCGGCAGCCAGCGCCGTCATCATCAGTCGCGTCTGAAAAGTGCCACTCATCTTCATGATTTTCCCCTTGAATTGCCATGGCCGCCCCGGCGACCGCGCGCAGCATAGCGGTTTCGTCGGCGGCTCACAATCCGCGGCGCGCGCTAGGAGAACCGCGTTCGGCCACGCTTGTGCAACAGTTCCAAACTCTCACGGTTCTGCGCCTCTTCTGGCGGCCGCACCATCGCCACCTGCGTCGGGGCGCGCTCCGTCACGCGCGACTCCAGCCACTGCAGCCGCGCGGCGCTCATCGCCATCCGCACCTGCCACCGCCGGTCAAACCGCTGCTGCCAACCCAGCACGCGATCGGCGACGAGCGTCCGCCGCAGCGCTTCCGGCCACGGCTGCGCGGTCCGCATCTGCCACACGGTTTGTGGCGGCCGTCCGGCATCCAGCGGCGCGAGCGTCCTCTGCAGCGCCTGCGCCAGCGTCAGGAGCCGCTCCTCTGACGGCGTCTCCGCCTCCAGTTCCTGCCACGCGTGCAGCGCCAGTTGCCGCGCATCCGGGCGATCCGCGCGCGGGATCTGCGCCATCAGCATCGCGAGGCGCTCCGCATCGAGCCGCACGATGGCGTGAAGTGCGGACGTGATCATGGCTCAAGGCGCCGGCGCGGCGACGTCCGGCCGCGGCTCGTAGATCAACCGCGTCCCGGCGTGAATGCCCAGCTTGCCGGCGGTATGCGCCGTCAACTCCAGCACATAACGCGATTCCTGCGCCACGGAGCGGTGATCCTCGGTCAGCGGCGGCACGTTCTCGACGATGCCGACAACGCGCCACGCGCGGTCAATGAACACCATGTCCAGCGGGACGTACGTGTTGCGCATGTAGAAGACCCAGTCGTTGTCGTACGGCATGAAAAACAGCATGCCGTGGTCGTCCGCCATCTTCTGCCGGAACATCAGGCCCTGCTGGCGCTCTGCGTCCTTGCGGGCGAGTTCAAGCTCGATCGTCGGACTGTTGGGCCGATCGGCGATGCGCAGGATCCCGCGACCGGGAAAGTGCTCAAGCGTTTTGCCATCTTGGGTTGCGGGCGGCGGATCGCTGGAAGGCGCGATCGCCGGCGGCGTGTCGGCCGCGGGTTCAACCGTCGCGCGGCTGCATGCGAGCGCCGCGCACAAAACGAACAACACGGCTACGCGCATGGCGACCTGCCAATCGACAGCGCGTCCACGCGGCGCTGCACGGCTGAGAGCGGGGAAACCGGCGCACCCTCAGCAGGCAGTGGCTCCGGATCGCGGAAATACGGCGCAAGTTCGCCAAAGCGCGGGTGGTCGAGCGTCATCCCGAGGCCGACGCACAGCTCCACGAGCCGCGCCTCGGCTTCCTCCCGAACCGCTTTTTCGTAGCGGCGCGCCAGGCCGACCATCTGCCCCAGCACCGCGCGCAGTTGGCGGAACGGCTTCTCCTGCGCCAGCGCCTTGGTGACCGCCGCCTTGCCGCGGCCCGGATCGAGCGACTGCGCCCAATTCACCGCCAACTCAAACGCCTCGTCGCTCTCCAGGAAGGGCACTTCAATCCAGCCTTCCTCCTGCAACAGCCGCAGCTCGAACGCCGCGGCGATCGCTGGCGAATTTTTGCGGCGCGGCGCGACGAAGATCTCGCCGGTCAGCGGATTCCAGTGGCCCATGCGCAGCGGACTGGCCTCGCAAAACAGCTTCACGAGCTGCGCCCAGTCGCCTTTGGCAACGGGCAGCGCGGCTGGAGTCGCGGGCGTAAAGTTGACGTTCATTGGCATCAGGATCCCTGTTCAGCGTCGCAGTTGGGCCGGTTTCGGCGCGCGCGTTGCGCTTCGGGCAAAGTATCAGCTTCTGGAACCCAGCGCGAGATGTTGCATTGGGGGCATTGCGGCAAAAAGTTTTGATCCTTCCTTGGGTGGGTGACAACTGAGATAACGGACCCCGCCCGCCCGAAGTTCGGATTTCGCGGGGTCGCAACTTGCACATGCTGCGGCCCTTAGCGGGACGCGAAGTTGTGTGGAAGTGTGAATGTTCGCCCACGGCAAACCCGCCAAAAGCGTGCCCCAGAGTTGACAGGCAGCAGGAGTGAGCCATACAGTACCGTTGCTTGCGTTGCGTTCACCCGCGCAGGGTTGTCCGTTGCCTCCACGAGGCCGGTCATGGAACGCAACACGGACTGATTTGGTGCGGTCATTTGTGGCGATGAATTGCCATTGATTCCGCAGTCTAGCGAGACTGTGCCTGTGAAAGTGCGTGCCTGTGCGAGCGCGTGTGGGTGAGAGCGAGATGAGCCGGCGGCACGTTGCCCGCCGGAGTGAGGCCAGAGGATGAAGCGCCAGTACCTAGCCATGATGATCGGAGCGTGCTGCTTGATCGTTGCGGGTCGCGTGGCGGCCGAAGACGCGCCGCCGGTCGACACCTCGTCGATTGATTCCAAAATGGCGCAATCCAAGGCGTTCATCGACAAGATGAGCGCGATGGTCAGCGACGGCTTTGCCGAGCTGGAAGACGCCCGCAAGTCGCAGAACATCAACCGCGTGAACTGCGTCAATGACGCGCTGACGACCATGAATGGCCTGAAGCGTCTGGCGGACAGCAACTACACGGCGCTGCAAGAGTGCGCTTCGCGCCGGGACGCTGACTGCGCCGAGCACGAGTATGTGAAAGTGTCGATCGCGTTCAACAAAGCGGAAGAACTGCAAGGCCAGCTGAAAGGCTGCGGCGGTCCGGCTGTGGACGGGACCATTGATGGTCGACCGTACATCGAGAAGAACGTGGATAAGGATATGCCGGAGATCAATCCGACCGCCGGCCTCACCGATTTGGCGCCTCCGCTGGAAGTGCCGCCGTCCGTGAGCCCCTTCTTCAAGCCGTAACGCCGCGTCGCTGCAGTTCCTGTGCGCCGGAGCGCACGTACCCGCATCCGAGGAAGTCAGAACGTGCTCAAGTATCAACTGACAACCAGCCGAACGCCCGGAAGCTCGCTCGCGGCCACGATCGTCGCGATCGGCCTGGCGCTGGCATCCGTACCGGCTTTCGCGCAGTCGGCGGAAATGACGCTGCCGTCGATCGCCAAGGACCGTGGTCTGCGCAGCGGTGATTTTCTGCTGCGGCCGTCCATCGGCGTGACCGGCCACTACGACACCAACATCTTCAACGCGAGCACGCAGGAAGCGCTGTTGACCCCGATTCGCGGCGCTGCCTCGATTCGCATCACGCCGCGTCTTTCGCTCCAGAACGATCTGACCGGCAACACGGTCTTCAACTTCGCCGCCGCCGGCGACGGTCGCGTCTATGTGTCCGGCGATCAGGCCGTCAAAAACCTGAACAACTTCGGTGGCACTGCCAATCTGGACGTGACGTTTGGTCAGCGCAAGCCGATCGCGTTCACGATGTACGACTTCTTCAATCGCTCCCTGCGCGCCAACAACTGGGAAACGCTGCAGACGTTCAACCGCAACGCCAATGAAGTTGGCGGGCGCGTTGAATTCCACCCGGGCGACACGCCCGAGCGTCGGCCGTTCAACATCGCGCTTTCAGGCGCGTACCTGATCGACCGGTTTGAGGACTACGGCGGCTTCAACACCAACACCATCCACACGCGCCTCAACGGCTCCTGGCGCTTCTTGCCCAAGACCGCTGCGTACGTGGACGCGACGTGGGACTTCCGCTCGTTCACCGATCCGCTGCTGACCTCGCGGTCTTTGGCCTACAACTCCAAGCCGTTCCGCGTCCGCGCGGGCACGTCGGGCGCGATCACCAAGCGCATCAGCTTCGACCTCTCGGCCGGTTGGGGTATGTCGCTGCTCAGTTCCTCCGTGACCCCGGGCTTCAGTTCCGTGCTCGCGGGCGCGGCCTTCGGTTTCCGGCCCACCGACACGACCCGCCTGACGATTGGCTACACGCACGACATGCGCGACGCCTACCTCGGCGGCTACGCGGACGTGCACCGCATGGGCTTCGGCGCCAAGCAGCGCTTTGGCTCGATCATTGATATTTCCGCGGCGCTCGGTGCCTCGTACCTCAAGTACGGCGCGGCCCAAGCGCTGTCGGGCGTGAGCGTCGTCGGCGCCAACGCAGTCCCCGGTATGCCGGGCTTCTTCCAGCGCCATGACTGGCAGCTTGATGGC
This sequence comes from uncultured Myxococcales bacterium, assembly GCA_903850505.1. Taxonomy (GTDB): domain Bacteria; phylum Myxococcota_A; class UBA9042; order UBA9042; family UBA9042; genus CAIYBN01. The sequence continues at coordinate 45,795 of CAINLT010000157.1, forward strand.
AACGTGACCGCGTCCTTTGAAGTCTCCCGCTACGTTGCGCTGGCCCTCGGTTACAACCTTCGGTCGGTCATCACGCCGTTCAAGTTGACGTCCAGCACGTCGTCCTTGCTGGATGCCGGCGAATACACCGCGCACGAGATCTTCGCGTCGGTGACCGCGCGCTACTAAGCGCCAGACTTCGGCGCAGCGTGCAACGCCTCGTCACCGCCGTCTGAATCCTCAGGGGCACCTTGAGACTGCCACCCCAAATTGAACTTCCACAGCCTCCGCGGCAACCAAGCTTCGCGGTCACCCTGTGCGCTTGAATGCGCGACCGTCCGCTTCGTGACCGCCGCCCAAATCTCGGGCTTGATTCCCTGGAGCCCCCCGCCTGATGCCCGTCGCCCCCTTCCGCTACCTGACCCAAGCCTCCGCGGCGCTGTCCCTCGGCGTACTGCTCCTCGTGGCATTGGCGGGCGGCGGCGGCTGCTCGGCGACCGCGAGCACGGGCTACAGCGACGTGCACTTGGACGTGCGCTCCGCCATCCAGGCCGCCAGCTTGGGACCGGGTGATGAGTTCGACGTCCGCGTCTACGAAGAACCAGCGCTCTCCGGCGTCCACACGGTCTCACCGACCGGCCAGATCGACTATCCGCTCATCGGCACCGTTACCGTCGAGGGTCTCGTCGCTTCCCAAGTGGCGGCGCTCTTGCGGCAGAAACTCGCCCAAGGCTACATGCGGCACCCGTACGTCACCGTGCAGGTCAAGACCTTGAGTTCCAAGAAGATCTTCGTGCTGGGTGAGGTCAAGACGCCTGGCCGTTTCCCCTACACCGACAACATGACGATCGTTGAGGCCGTCACGCTGGCCGGCGGCTTCGCCATCATGGCCGAGCGCAACTACGCCATCGTCACCCGCATGGACGCGACCGGCGAACGCCGCATCCCCGTGCCGGTCGACAAAATCATGCAGGGCTTGGCCGTGAACTTTCAGGTCCAGCCCGGCGACATCATCTACGTACCGGAGACCATCCTGTGACGGCACGCGACCCAGTACAAGCGTCGGGGCAGCCGGCCGCGGGTGAGCAGCCCGTTGAGGCGATGTGGGGACGCCTGCGCGACGTCCTTGGCCGTCGTCGTTGGTGGTTCCTCGTCACGACCGCGCTGGTCTTTGCCGGCGCCATCGTCTTCGTGCGTCACCAGCGCGCGATCTTCCGCGCCACGGGCACGCTGCAGATCGACAACACGCCGCCCAAGGTGCTCGGCGACACCAATGAGGTCTACAGCCTCGGCACGCAGGCCGGCAGCGGCGTGCGTCAGTACTACCGCGCCCAGCAGGCGATCCTGCAGTCCCGCGATCTCGCGGCGATGGTCGTCAGTCGCTTGGGGCTGAGCCGCGATGAGCGGTTCTTCGGCTTTCCGTACGCGGACAAGCCGCTGACCAAAATACAAAAAGAGTCGGTCATGGCCAACGCCGATGCGGTGGGCATGATGGCGAGCCGCGTGCTCGTGGAAATGACGGAAGACACGCTGATCTCCCGCATTTCCGTGGAAGATCCGGATCCCGAGTTCGCCCGCGACATGGTCAATTCCGTGATGGCGGCCTACAAAGACCGCAATATCAATAACAAGCGCCGCGTCGTTCAGGACGCATACGCGGATCTGCGCGCGATGCGCAAGAAGCTGGAAGAGACCAAGACCTCGTCGCAGCAGGCGCTGTACGACTTTGAGCGCCAGCACGACTTCAGCGACAACCGGCGGCTGGCCGTCAACGAGCGCAACCTGGAGCTGAACCGGGCGATTCGTCAGGTCCACTCGGTCCGGCTGAAGGCGGAGCTTGACGTCGGGCAACTGAAGAAAGCCAAGGGCGTGAAGGATATCTTCTCGGTGTCGGCGCCGACGCTGATGCGCGATGGCCTCGTCAGCGAACTGAAACGGCGTTGGCTCGATCTGGGCACCAAGCGCCGTGAGCTGGCCACGACGTATCTGGAGAAGCACCCGCGCATCGAAGCGATTGACCAACAGATGGCGCAGTTGGAGGCGTTGGCGATGCGGCACGCGGCGGCGATGCTCGACTCCGCGATGCAGGGGCTGACGGCGGCGAAGGCTGAAGAAGACGACATCCAGGAGCAGCTGAAGCAGACCAAGCTGGAGGACGAGGAGATTCGCCAGACCAAGCTGGAGCACGACAAGCTGCTGGCCAAGGCTGACGAAGACAAGATGTTCTACGAGAAGGTCGCGAAGCGGTATGCGGAGACGGATCTGACCAAGGACGTCGGCGTCAACAACGTTTCGGTGTTGGACGCTGCAGTGACGCCGCGCGTGCCCGTGCGGCCCAACATGCAGTTGAGCCTGGCCATCGGCTTTCTGCTCGCGCTGATCATGGGCGTGATTGCCGCGCTGATTGCGGAAATGCTGGACAACACGATCCAGGGACGCGCGGACGTGGAGCGGATCCACGGCGTGCAGTACCTCGGCGCGATTCCGACGTTTGAGCCGGGCGACGTGGCCGAGGGCAAGAACGTGCCGGAAGCGCTGACGGACCTGTACGTCTACTACCGGCCGAATTCGCGGGTCGCTGAAGCAGCGCGGTCCGTGCGCACCAACTTGCTGTTCATGCGCCCGGACAAGCCGCTGCACACGCTGCTGGTCACGTCCGCGCACCCGCGCGAAGGCAAGACGTCCACCTCCGCGACGCTGGCGATTACGCTCGCCGCCGCTTCCGGGCGTTGCATCCTCGTCGACACGGACTTGCGCAAGCCGCGTCTTCACAAGGTCTTTGGCGTGCCAAACGTCGGAGGCGTGACGGGCTACATCCTCGGCCGCGAGCCCGTGACGAATTTCGTCCAGCCGACGCAGGTGCCCGGCCTCGACTTCATGCCGTGCGGCGCGCTTCCGCCCAATCCGTCTGAAATTCTGCACACGGTGCGCTTCAAGGAGATGGTCGAGGAGCTGAAGCTGCACTACACGACCGTGATCTTCGACTCGCCGCCGATTGAGATTGTGTCGGACGCGCTCGTCGTTGCGGCGCTTGTCGACGGCGTCGTGCTTGTCGCCCACACGGCCAAGTCGCGGCACGATTGGGTTGCGTCGGCCGTGGGTCACCTGCGCAGCGTCAACGCGCCGCTCATGGGCATCGTGCTCTCGCGTACGGGCATTCAGGGTGTCGGCTACGGCTACTACTACGGCAAGGGCTACCGCAAGGGCGGGGCGTACAAGGCGCGCTACCAGTACCGCTACCGCTACGGCGCGGAAGAAGAGCAGGACCAGCTCGAGGCGGCGCACTTTGCCCAGCCCGGCGGCGCGCAGATTGACCGCGGCGACTCCGGCGGCAACGCGGCTTTTGCCCCGCGACCGGAAGGGCACGAGGATCCGCCCGACGTGTAGTTGCTGGAATCGGCAGTCATTCTGCGGTTTGTGCGGCGTCCGTGGGACCTCAGCAGATTCGTGAAGTCGCCTTGACCTCCATGGCCGTTTCGCGCCATCCTACTGCCGCGGGAACTCGCTCGCGTTTACTCCGGCCTTGGCGGCAGCATCGTGCCGCAGAGCGTTGGAAGGTGGCGAATGGACAAGGTCGTCGGCATCGATCTCGGCACGACAAACTCATGCGTTTGCTTGTATGAAAGCGGCGTTGCGCATGTCATTCCGAATGCAGAAGGCTCGCGCACGACTCCGTCGATGGTCGCGTTCACGCCCGATGGCCAGCGCCTCGTCGGCAACATAGCCAAGCGGCAGGCAGTGGCCAACCCGCAGAACACCGTTTTTGCCTCCAAGCGCCTGATGGGTCGCAAGTTCAAGTCGCCGGAAGTCCAACGGATGCAGATGACTGCGCCGTTCAAGATCGCCGCGAACGACAATGGGGACGCTGCGGTTGCGGTGCACGGCAAGCGCTATTCTCCGCCGGAGATCGGAGCGTTCGTGCTGCGCGCGCTCAAGGAATCGGCCCAGGAGTACACGGAATCGACCATCAAGGATGCCGTCGTCGCCGTGCCCGCGTACTTTGACGACGCGCAGCGCCAGGCGACACGCGACGCCGGTCGACTGGCTGGGCTCAATGTCCTGCGCATCATCAACGAACCGACGGCAGCCGCGCTGGCCTACGGCATCGGCGCCGAGTCGGCAGGCACAATTGCCGTTTATGACTTGGGCGGCGGCACGTTCGATATCTCGATTCTCGATTTCTCGGGCGGCGTGTTCCAGGTCAAAGCGACCCACGGCGACACCTTCCTGGGCGGTGAAGACATCGACGCGCGCCTCATGGACGCGCTCATCGCCGGTTTCGTGGCCGAAACGAACATCGACCTCCGCAAGGATCCCGTCGCCCTGCAGCGCCTGAAAGACGCCGCTGAGCGCGCCAAGATCGAGCTGTCGACGGTCGATGAGACCGAGATTTCCCTGCCGTTCCTGACGGCCGACGCCTCCGGTCCCAAGCACCTGCGGCGGCTCCTGCTTCGCCAGGAGCTGGAAGACCTGACGCAGGACCTGGTCCGGCAGACGGTCGCCCACTGCGAAGAAGCGCTGACCGGCGCGGGCGTGACGATCGCGCAGATTACCGACGTGCTGCTTGTCGGCGGCATGACCAAGATGCCGCTTGTGCAGCGCACGGTCGCGAATTTCTTCGGTCGCCAGCCCAATCGCAGCGTGAACCCGGATGAAGCGGTCGCGGTCGGCGCGGCGATCCAGGCCGCGATCCTGTCCGGCGACATTGGCGAAGTGATCCTGCTCGACGTGAATCCGCTCTCGCTCGGCATCGAGACTGCGGGCGGCGTAATGACCAAGCTGATTCCGCGCAACGTCACGGTGCCGGTCAGCGTCACCGAGATCTTCACGACGTCAGAAGACTACCAGCCGCTGGTCAACATCCACGTGCTGCAGGGTGAGCGTCCCTTGGCGGCGGACAATACGAGCCTGGCGCGCTTTGAGCTCGTCGGCATTCCGCCGGCGTTGCGCGGCGTGCCCAAGATTGAAGTGACGTTCTCGATTGACGCCAATGGCATCCTGAGCGTGGACGCGCGCGATCTTGGCACCAAGAAAGAACAGAGCCTGCGGGTGCGGGCGACGTCCGGCCTGACGGAACAGTCGATTGAGCGCATCCTGTCGGAAGCCGAGCAGTACCAGGAATCGGATCGCCTGCACGTCGAGATGGCGGAATTGCGCCGGCGGCTCGCGGGTTTGATCTACACGACCGAGCGGTCGCTGGCGGAGAGCGCCAACTACTTGACCGAGTCCGAACTGGCGCAGATTCGCGTGGATCTGGAAGAAGGTCGGCGCGCGACGGAAAGCGCCGACATGGGGCGCATGGGCAACGCGCTGCGGGAGCTGGAGAAATCAGCGTTCCGCATCACGGAAGTCATGTACAAGGATTTGGCCTAGCCGGCTCAGGCCGCCAGACTTGCACCCATGCCGACGCCACTGCAGGAAATGCCCGTGCCCGACCACTACCGCCTGTTGGGCGTTGCGCCGCGCGCGACTGAAGCGCAGATCAAGGCGGCGTATCGCAAGCTGTCGCGCGTCTACCATCCCGACGTCCAGGGCGGAAGCCCGATTGCCGAGGACTGCTTCAAGCTGATCGCCAGCGCGTATGCCGAGCTCAGTGACGCGGCGCGGCGCCTGAACTACGACCGGATGCTGATGCTGCGCGATCCGCTGCGGCTGGTGGACGATCCGCGGGCGGAGCGCGCGCTGGATGTGCTGGATACGGTTGTGACGCGGCTGCGCAAGCGCCCGGCGATCTTGCCGGGTACGAGCCAGGGCCGCGACCTGCGCGTGGAACATCCGCTGCCCTTTGCCCGCGCGATGCTGGGGGGCCTGACGACTGTCCGCGCCGAGTTTGCCACGACGTGTACGCAGTGCCGCGGCGCCGGAACCAACGAGCCGGAGCGCAATCCGGTGTGCCACGTGTGCCAAGGCCACGGGACCCTCAAGACCGGGCTGCGGCGACAGGACCTGAAGTGCGGCTTCTGTTCGGGGCGCGGCCTGCTGGTGCTCGCGCCGTGCAAGGGCTGCGGCGGTTCCGGTCAGGTGCCGACCCATCAGGACGTGGATGTCCATGTGCCCGTGCGCTGTCGCGATGGCGCGCATTTGCGCGTGCGCGGCGGTGGGGAAGCGCTGGCCGGTGGCAAGCCCGGCGATCTGGTCGTTGTCGTGCGCATCCAGCCACACGCTTTCCTGCGCGCCGATGGCGACGACCTCGTGTGCCAAGTGCCGCTGATGTGGAGCGAGTCGGTTGCCGGTGCCCGCGTACCGGTGCCGACGCTCGACGGCACGCAATGGCTCACCGTACCGCCCGGGACGCCGCCAGGCCGGGAGTTCCGCATCGGCGGCCACGGTTTGCCCATCAGCTCCAATCCGGCGGGGATGGCAAAGCGCGGCGCGCTGCGCATCCAGGTCTTCATCGACATGCCCACGGAGCTCACGCCGTCGCAGGGCGCCGCGATCCTGGCGCTGGAAGCACAGTTGGGCGTCCAGCGTTTCGCCCGCGCGGTCGCCTATCGCGCCTCCGTCGGCGCTGTTGACCCCAGCGGCAGCGCGCCTTGATGCAAGTGCGGCAGGCGGGCGAGTTCGCCGTCATCCAGCAACTCCGCGGCATTTTTGACACGAAGCGCACCGACCTGCTCGTGGCCAATGGCGATGACGCGGCGGTCTGGCAGCCCGATGGCCCGGTCGTCGCGACGATCGATTCGGTCGTCGCTGGCGTGGATTGGCTTGAGGATCGCACGCCGGCTGCGGCCATTGGCCACCGCGCGGCGGCGGTCAACCTGAGCGATCTGGCGGCGATGGGCGCCCATCCGCGCTTGCTGCTGCTGGCGCTGGAGCTGCCGGGGGAGACGGACCTCGCCGATCTTTTGACTGCCGCGCGTGGCCTCAAGGCGCTTGCCGACAAGCACGATGCGGTGGTGGTGGGCGGCGATCTGGGCTTTTCGCCCGGTCCTGCGCGCTGGACCGTGACGGCGCTGGGCACGCTGCAGGGCCCGCCGATGCGCCGCGATGGCGTGCAGCCCGGCGATGTGATCTGGCTGATGGGCGCGGTCGGGCAGGCGGCGCTCGGTTTGGCGGCGCTCCAGTGGGGCGACGACCAGCCGGCGCTTGTGGCCGCGCATCTCTGGCCGCAGCCGCTGGTGCAGGCGGGCTTGCGGTTGCGCGATGCGGGCGTGCGCGCGGCGATCGACGTTTCCGACGGCCTCGGTCTGGATGCCCAGCGGTTGGCTCAGGCGAGCGGCGTGGATCTGCATCTCGATCTCCCGCGGCCAGTTTGGGTCACGCCAGAGATTGAACGCTGGCTCATCGCCCGCGGTTTGGATTGGCGCGAGGCGTGCGCGGGCGGCGGCGATGACTATGCGCTGCTGTGTTCAGCGTCGGTAGCTCTGGATCTGCGCCATCTCGGCGCGCAGCCGATCGGCGAGGCGCGCGCGGGCTCGGGGCGGGTGCACCTGCGAATTGGCGGAATTGCGCAGGCCGTCCAAGGGTTTCGTCACGGCGATTGAAAGCATAAGTGGCGTTGCTGCCGGAATGTCCTAGTCTGGGGCTGCGGTTGGAGCCGCTCAAGGTTGACCATGGTCAGCGAACTCATCAGCCAGCGCAGCTGGGCCACCGAGGCCGGGACGCAGCGCTTCATGCGCCGCCATTCCTATGGCAAGGCTGACGACGCGTACACCGACATTTTCCGCATGCGCCTCAGCTCCATCGGCGTGGGCACTTACTTGGGTGCGGCGACCGATGAAGTCGACGCGGGCTATGAAGCGGCAATCATCGACGCAGTCCGCCGCGGCATCAACGTCATTGACACCGCGGGCAACTATCGCTGCCAGCGCGGGGAACGCGTTGTTGGCCGCGCGCTGAAATCGCTCACCGAGTCCGGGGAAGTCTGGCGCAGCGAGCTGTTTGTCGCCAGCAAGGCCGGCTTTGTGCCCTTTGACGGCGAGCCGCCTGCCGACAAGGCCGGCTGGATGCGCGACTGCACCGTGAGCCGCGGCTTGGCGACGGAAGCCGATCTGGTCGGCGGGTGCCACTGCATGACGCCCGCGTACCTGCGCGAGGCGCTGGATCGCAGCCTGGAGAACCTGGGGCTCGAGACGCTGGACGTGCTGTTCCTGCACAATCCGGAGACGCAACTGCAGGTGCTGGATCGTCCGGAGTTCGAGGATCGCCTGCGGCTGGCGTTCGAGGCGCTCGAGGGGGCGGTCGCGGCCGGCAAGATCCGCGCCTACGGCCTGGCGACGTGGTCGGCGCTCCGGGCGCGCCCGGAAGAGCGGGACCACATTTCCCTGGCGCGGATGATGGAGCTGGCGAGCGAAGTGGCCGGTTTGCGTCACAACATGCGCGCGGTGCAGCTGCCGATCAATTTGGCGATGCCGGAAGCGCTGACGCGCGCCAACCAGCTGGTGCGCGGGCGGATGCTCTCGTCGCTGGACGCGGTCAAGGAGCTGGGGCTGATGGCGCTGGCGTCAGGGCCGCTGCTGCAGGGGCGGTTGGGCAAGCAATTGCCGAGCCACGTGCCGCCGTTGGAAGGCGCGACGACGCCCGCGGAGCACGCGCTGCAGTTCGCCCGTTCGCCGGCATCGGTGACGAGCGCGTTGGTGGGAATGGGTTCGGTTCGGCACGCGGCGGAGAACGCGCAGGTTCTGGCGCAGCACAAGGCGCCGGCGAGCTGGCTGGCGCTGGCGGCGGAAGCGCACCCGGGCGCGGGCGTCGCTGCGCACTGATCGGCGGCGGAAGCGCTACGCCATCAGCTTGGCGACGAGCTCTTCCATGCCAGCCTTGGC
>CAINLT010000158.1 GCA_903850505.1 uncultured Myxococcales bacterium
GCGCGTTGCCGGTCAGGTCGATGAAACATACGTCGCGCTCCTGAAGACGCGTTCTCGTGGCTGCGCTCAGATAGCGTGCGACGATGATCAGCGGTCCACGGGCAAGAGTGGCGCGCGCGGCCTCTGCCAGTGGTGCGACACCCTTCGGGTCCAGGCGGAGCTTGGCCACAAGCGCAACTGCCCCGGTGCGACCATCCGGTGCAGTGACGTCTGCCACGGCGTCGACCGGGCTCGCTGCAGCCCTGGGCTCTTCAATGGTCCAACCAGGCGGAACCCGGCGCTGAAGTTCCCGAAGGCCGTCGCGAAGCAGGATGTTGTCTTGAAGGTCCATGTTGTGCGCCTCGCGCAACAGGCTACATCGAGGCAACACAGACCGCAAGTTGTCCATGCCGCGCTGTTGCGCAAGGCGCGCAACTGGCCACATTGAGGCAACACCGACCGCTCGCCGTCGACGTTTCCCAGCTTGATGCACTGCCAAGCATCCGCGTCCGTCAGGAGTCCATCTTGCCCGAGGTCGCGGGCAACCGCGCGTCGCAGCGCAGCAAAAAGCCGTTGGCCTTGTCGGCCACGATGGACCACTCGCCCACCGCGCGTGGATAGTCCGCGAACTGCTCAAGCCGGTGCGCGCTCAGCGCCGCAATGAGCTGCGCCATCTCGGGCGGCATCTTCGCGACCATCGAATGCAACCGTGCGAGATGTTGTTGATCGTCCCAGGGCGGCATCGCCATCGCGTGCGCGTTCCAGACGGTGATGACGACCTGGAACAGGCTGCGCGCGGCATCCAGCGGCAAAGGCGGCGCACCGGCCGGGTAGACGACGTGCGAAAAGGCAAGGATCGTCTCTGAGATCTTGCGGTTCGGGACCGTGGTCATGGCTAACCTCGCGGGTGCTGGAGCGCAGACAACGCGACCGATGGAAACCGCCTACTGGCACACGGCTTCAAGCCTGTGACCGTCCGGATCGCGCACGAAAGCCGCGTAGTACGTCGCGCTGTACTGCGGCCGTGGTCCCGGAGCACCCTGCGCATGGACGGTCGCAGCTAGCCAGTGCCTCATTGGCGGCGCGTGCGTCCCGGCGGCCACGGTGGCGAACGGCAGCTTTGGCTGCAAACTCTGTGATCCGGCCACAAGCGTGTCGTCCTGGGCCATCAAGACCGGCGCGTGCAATGACGGCAATGTCTGCACCACCGGCGACGCGTGCGATCCCAAGGGCGCTTGCGTCGGCAAGGCAAAGGCCAGCTGCTGCACCAGCGACGCGGACTGCGCCGGCATCCAGCCGCCACCAGCGGTCTGCCAGGCAGCGGCGTGCGTTTCAGGTACTTGCGTCGTGCAGGCAGACCCAGGATGCTGCACGACTGGCGTGTGCTGCAATGTGTCGATGCAGACGCTGCAACCGGCGGGGACGGTCTGTGACACGACGACGGTGGTCGACACGCAGTACCAGTGCAACAGCAACACCATCGAAAAGCGCAATCAATACTACGGCTGCAACGGCACGAGCCCCAACACGTGCTCGAGCTCCACGCCGGCGTGGGGGCCGTGGAAGGCTTCGCTGACGTGCGGCGCGGGAGACATCTGCGCGTTCGCCCCACCGGGCCCCCAGCCGACGTGCAAAACGCCTTGATTTGGCGACTGATCGCCAGTGGTGAGCGCCCAGCATCGCGCCTTGGCGCGCGCCGGGATACGACGTAGACCTCGGGTCGCGCCGGAGCGGCGGTCCAGGCGGCGATCATGGGCCAATTCAAGGCGCTACTCGGCGGCCGCACCTGGACGACGTTGCCGGAGCCCCTTCCAGACCTCGATGACTTCCTGCCAACGCTCGGTCGGGTCTTCGTGGATGAAGTGAAGCACCTCCTTTCCCAGCGCGGGCCTCCTTGGTGTGCTGCCATGCGAATGCCGTCAACGCTGCTGCTGGATGCCGACGACATCCAGGCCGCATGGCCCACCTGAGCTGCTGGACCCGCCGGACGACGAGGCCGGTGGCGATGACGCGGACGGCGTTGACGATCCGCAGCTGCTTGGGCAGCTGACGGTGGTCGTTGGCACGGGGGCGCGCTCCAGCAGCCACTTCGCATAGCTGAGGAGTTGTCGACGACCACACCATCGCGGTCAACAGGTGTCCGCGATGCAAAGTGCCGACCGGCTTGCCGGCGGCAAGTTCGTGCGCATCAGCAAGTTCAATGTGTTGCGCAGTTCCGCGAGGAGATGGCCAAAGGCGTGTGCCAGTCGATCGTCGAGATGGTGGCAGCGGGCCCGGACCCGAGTTTCCTCACGTTCTTCACGTGGACAAAGTCGATCAAGCACTTCGCCGTGCCGGGCAAGGGTAGTGTCATCTTCCTGGACGGCTCGATCGACGGCGTTCAGCGCAAAGTGAAATAGTTGATGGGCATGGGGCAGCTGCGGCCGTACGGGGTGCCGCCGGTGCTGGTGCCGCAGCGTTGGCCGATCGCGTCGCCGGACCTACGGGCAGGCCGCGCGCAGGTGCCGGACCCAAACCGTTGTCGCGTCGCAGGGAAGGGCGTCGAGCGGATCCGTGATTTGGGTCATGGCCTTGCCCTGGCACCCGTCTGCCTCCGATTCGGCCTCGATGAGCCATTGGACGGAGAAGGCCCGACCGTACACGGGCGAGCCCTTCATCGTCAGATCGAAGGCGCCACCCATCCCTGAGCAGCAGCCGCCCTGGCCGGCCATCGCCACGCCCTCTGGCAGTACCGAGATCGGCGGCACGTTCTGACCGAGGGAGACCGAGGCAAACGAGTGGCAGCACGCCTGGGTCGAGGGCGCGACATTGCCCTTGAGGAATACGCTGACGGTGCCGGTCTCGCCGTCCGCGGCCGCCTTCTGGATCACGTACCACCTGGTCGCCTGCGTCGTCCCATTGTCCACGACCGTGGGAATCGTGTCATTCGGCGATTTCGGGCACTTGCCGGAACCTTGACTCAGGATCGTGACCGCGCCGCTGGGGCTCGTGCTGGCGGTCCCGGTGTCCTGGAGGGTCGGCGCTTTGCAAAATCCCGCGTCGGCGGGCGCAAAGACCTTGATCAGCGAAGAGGAGTTCTGCAGCTTGGCCGTCGCGGTGTACGTTCCCTTGTTCATGTCCGCGGGATCGAACGCCATGTCCCAGTCCACCGTCGTCGACCACTTGCCGTCTGCGCCCGTCTTGCCGGACTTGGTCGCAACGCCGAAGCCTTCCAACGTCAACTCGATGTCCTTGACGCCCTTGAGCGTCCCGGTGCCGAGCACTGTGCCGACCTGCAGCGTTACGGTGATAGTCTGCTTGTTGTCTGGCTGACCATTGACGATCACGTTCGGCACGAAGACATCCAGCGCCCAGCCCGTGCAAGCCACGTTCGTGTCACCGGGCAGCGGCGCATCCTGCGCAACCGGCACATCGGTGGACGCTGGACCGTCGAGTTGTGCGGTGTCGGCCGGCGCAACCCATCAGGGCATCAAACGGCGCCAGGGCATCCGCGACAAGGGCGTCCACACCGGCGTGGCTGTCGCCGTCGCCCGCGGCATCTGGCACGGGATCCTTCACTGCGGCATCGGGGGAAGTGGCTGCCGACGCGCCGCCACCACCACAGCCAAGACTGGCACAAGCGAGACCGACAGCGGTACACGCGGCCAAGATGACGTGACCTTTCATGTCGTTGACCTCCAACTGGACTTCCGAGCCGCACGCAGCCGACCGACTGGGTTCAACCAGTGCGCCCGACCGCGAGACTACACGTGACGCGTCGTTGCGCAAGCCGCCATCCGCGCCCACAACCGCTCCACATCGCGCATGACGCGGCCGTGAAGCCACTGAAGTTACTCGCTGAAACGTGGATCAGGCCGCGGCCGCGGTTCGACCACCAACTCATCGTAATTCGTCGCCGGATCGTGCTCGCGACGGTAGCGATAGCGCAGGTGCTCCTGCACCGCAACGACAAGCGTCGTGTAGACGAGGTTGCC
>CAINLT010000159.1 GCA_903850505.1 uncultured Myxococcales bacterium
GTCGGGTCGAGCACGAGGTCGCCGGGATCGGTGGTCATGAGAAGGCATCGCTGGATAGCTCGTTCTGCGGTCTGTACGACGTAAACTTTCTCGCTGCTAACGAAACCGCCGAAGGCAACGTCCATCCAAATATCTGTCAAAGCGAACGCCGGGAAATCGTCCAAATAGCGAACGTACCGCAGAGTGTTTCCTTTTATCTCAAGACGCTTCATTGCCTCAAGCTGCTTCATACCGGCGAGGTTCGTTTTCCATCCACCTTTTGCAGGACGGAATGGTCGACCACGAAATGTGTACTCGAACTGAGTCGATTCTCCGCCGCTACTCGAAGTCAGTCCGCCGAGGGAGCAGAGCTGGTGTCCCGCCTTGAGTAGGTCGTCAAGTTGTTTGCGATCCTTTACGGCGAGTGCTCGGCGTGTTCCGCCGGGCTCTTCAATCCAGTCGTAGCCGGTCCGTGTGGCTGATTCGACCGTTTTATCCACGTACAAAGGCCGGTACTTCGTCTTCGAGAAATCTCTGGCGTACCAAAGCAAGTAGTCCTTCGTTTGAGGAAGCGTTGCGCTTGTTTGGCTTGTCGTTTTATAAAAGGCAATTTGCGAAACGAAATTTCCGCTGCCGAAGACTTCATCCATGAGGCAGCGGACGAGGTGGACGTTTTCGTCGGAGATTTGGACGAAGCAGGAGCCGGATTCGTGGAGCAGTTCCTTGGCGATGAGCAGCCGGTCGCGGAGGTAACTGAGGTAGGAGTGGATGCCGAGTTCCCATGTGTCGCGGAAGGCTTTGATTTGTTCGGGTTCGCCGGAGAGCGAGTCGTCTTGTCCGTCGGCGACGGTGCGGTTGTTGAGTTTGATTTGCCAGTTGGAGCCGTACTTGATGCCGTAGGGCGGGTCGAAGTAGAGGCACTGAACCTGGCCGGCCATGCCTTCGCGGTCGAGGAGGCTGTTCATGACTAGAAGGCTATCGCCTTGGATGAGGCGGTTGGTCCAGCCGTCGGAGTGCGAATAATAGTCTGATACCTTGTCGATTTCTTCGTGGCCGATGGTATTCCCGAAAAGGTCGTTCACCGAGAACATCTCATCCTGCGGCCCGGTCATGTCGGCTTTCATCCGGTAAAGCCCTTTGATGAGCGTCTCCGGGGCAATGTGTTCGTGCCGGTAAAGCGACCGAATGTCCACGCTGGTTCGATCTTGCGTGTCGTCCGCGCCGTACTTGTGCATCCAAAACAATTCGGGGTCTTGGCCGCGTTGGACAATTGGATTGCGGGGAAACTTGTGCTCAGTTGGGCCGGCTTTAACTTTCGCGCTGTCCTTTTCGTACCCGGCTTCTTCGGCGGATGGGATGAAGGCGCGCTTGACCTCTTTGTGTTTGTAAGATTTGACGGTTTTCTTCGGCTTGATCATTTCTTCTTTCCGAGTTTGGCGAGGATGCGGTTGCGAGCGTCGGCGATTTCGGTCTCGGCGTCCAGTTCGACAAAATCCCAGCGTGGCCAATCGTGTTGAGCGCGCGCGGCGTTCACGGCCGGTAGCCACCGATTCTCCACGCTCCAGACTTTCTCCGGCTTGTCGTTCTTCATGCCGGTGACTTCGACGATCAAATGCAACGGGTCGGCGCCAATGGCGCGGACGATGAAATCGGGGACGTAGTGCCGGTCTTGGCCGGCGATATCGGTGTAGGGGATTTTGAAGTCGAGGAAGTGATTCTTCACCCACGTCTGGAGCAAGCCTTCTTCGGCAAGGTCATCGAGGACTTTTGCCACGCGCCCCTCCCAGCCAGAATCGATCACGACCACGTTGATATGGCTGTGACGCGTCGGGTAGGTTTTCTTGGTGGTCTGGCCATGCACGAA
>CAINLT010000160.1 GCA_903850505.1 uncultured Myxococcales bacterium
CGAGCGACCGCGGTCAGAGATTGTTTCAGCGGGTCACGGCGGGAGACTCACGTCGGCGGAGCTTGCGACGGCCTTGCCGCCGACGGCCGCTCCGGCTGGCGAATACGCCTGCGATTTGGCGTCTGATCGAGGACTACATCCGGCGCAAACCGGAGCCCGTCCAGCGCGGTGCCGGTCAGAAGCCCGGGCAGTCCGACTTGCACTTGCCGGTGACGCGGTCCAGCACGTTCTTGGCGTTGCTCGCGTCGTCACACGCGGTCGCCATGCACGTGCCCACGTTCTCCAGCGGCTTGACGCAGCCGTCGGCGTCCGTCCCGCAGGCCAGGACGCGCGACGGCAACTCCGACACATCGCGTCAATGCAATGCGGATTCGCCGCGATTCGGCTGTGTGGTGAAATTTCTGACGGGGCCGCGAGCGGGGCAAGTACAGCGGCGCGCTCAGGCGCGTTTGATGGCGTCCAGCCCCTCCAGCGCCAAGTCGAAGTCAAAATCGGCGATGGCGCGCACGACCGGCGCGAGCGCCCCCGTGAGCGGTGAGTCGGGAAGCGCGGCGATCAGCCGGGCAGCGTACGGAGCAGCAGCGGTGTCGCCCGCCTCCAGCAGACTGCGCAGCCCCTCGAGCGAGGCGCCGACATCGGTGGCCGGCAACACCGGTGCGGTGAACGGCGCCAACACCGCCGTGGGCGCCAACGCCGCTGCGTGGGCCGTCAAGCCGGTCAGGACGACATCCAGCTCAGCGGTTGCACGCGCGACCAGCGGCCCGCGCGTCGCCGGGTCCGCGCCCGATCGACATGCCGCCTCCAAATCTCTGGCGGCAGCTTGCACGCCTTTGGCGCCGATCGACCCCGCGTTGCCGACAAGCGTGTGCGCCATCCGCCGCGCTGCAGTCACATCAGCATCGACTTGCGCAGCGGCGAAACGATCCGGGAACCCGCCCCAACTCGCCTGGAACCGCAGGAGGAGACGACGATACAGTGCTTGGTTCGCCGTCATCGTCGCAAGCCCAGCCGCAGTGTCGATCCCCGGCAGCGCGGGCAGCGGCGCCACTTCGTCGACCCTCGGGATGACCGGCTCCGTCTCCGCCACTTGCCCGTCGGCTTGCCTGCGCGCAAGCGCCGGTCCAATCCAACGCGCGATCGTCGCGAACATGACGTCCACGTCGAGCGGCTTCGCAATGTGGTCGGACATCCCCGCATCCAGCGCATTTTCGCGGTCCTGCGCCATCGCGTTCGCCGTCATGGCGAGGATTGGCAGGTCGCGAAACGCCGGATCCTGCCGCAGCAGCCGCGTCGCCGTGTAGCCGTCCATCACCGGCATCTGGCAATCCATGAGTACGCCATCGAACCGCTGGTCCACGGCCAGAGTGTCGAGCGCCTCCTGACCATTTTCCGCAAGTACGACGTCGATCCCTTCCCGGCGCAGGAGCTCAAGCGCGAGCTCCTGGTTCATCGCGTTGTCCTCGACGAGCAGGATCCGCGCACCGTGCAACTGTCGCCGCCATTGCCCGGCGTTGAAGGGTTTCGTCTCGGCCCGCGGTTGGCCTCCTTCCGCCCGCTCCAGCTCGCTCCCGATGGCTTCCAGCAGGGACGTCGCAGGCACCGGTCGGCTCATCGACTCCCGCTTCGGCACGCCGAACCGCGCGTGAAAATGGAATGTGGAACCCGCACCGGGCGTGCTTTCGCTCCAGATGCGCCCGTGCATCTGCTCCACCAGGCTCCTGGAAATCACGAGGCCAAGGCCCGTGCCGCCGTATTTGCGGGTCGTCGACGTGTCCGCCTGACTGAACGACTGGAATAAGTGGCCGCGCTGCTCCTCCGTCATCCCGATGCCGGAGTCGCGGACGCTGAAATGCAGTTCAACCGCGCCGCGCTCCTGCGCAACCGTGCGGATCGCCAAGACGATTTCGCCGCGCTCCGTGAACTTGACGGCATTGCTGCCGAGGTTGAGCAGGACCTGTGTCAGCCGCATTGGATCGCCGATCAGGCTCTGGGGCACGTCGTTTGCGACGTCAAAGCGCAACTTCAGCCCCTTCTCGTCGGCCCGCAAGCCCAGCAAACTCGCGAACTGGGCGAGGACGTCCTCGAGGCGAAAATCCGTCACCTCCATCGTCAGCTTGCCGGCTTCGATCTTGGAGAGGTCCAAAATGTCGTCGATGATGCCGAGCAGGTTCTTGCCCGCGCGGTTCACCTTCTCGACGTAGTTGCGCTGCGTTGCATCCAGCGGCGTTTGCAGCGCCAGGTAGGACATGCCGATGATCGCGTTCATCGGCGTGCGGATCTCATGGCTCATGTTGGCGAGGAAATCGCTCTTGATCCGCGACGCGTCCTCGGCCCGCCCCTTGGCGCGCTCGCTCTCTTCGTACAGGGTTTCTGCCCGCAGGGTTGCATTGTATGCAAGGCGGTGCAGTTGCTCCTGCCCAGACAACGCGATGTAGAGCAGCACCGCGCCTACCGCCAGCATGAACGCAATCAGCACCGCGCTGACAATCTCGCGTGTCGCTGGCGGCAGCGGATGGAAGAAACGCGTTTGCACGCGATGCACCAGCGCAAGGTTCGCGACGAACGTCGCCCCACAGAGGGAGCCAATCCAAGGCGTCGCACGCGCCCCAAGCAACAGTCCGCCCAAGAGAATGGTCATCATCGCGCCGACGGTCATCGCCACCATGGATTCCGGAACGAGCAGCGGAACGACGCCGATCAAGAGGAAGCACGCGGAAAGAACGAAGGTCGCGCCAATCTCCAACTGGCCACGCACAAAGAAGGGCGTGCTTGCCCGGACCACGGTGGCCGCGAACAGCAGCGTGCCCGCGTACCACAGGAACTGGGCATAGGTGGGCACCAACAACCAGATGGTCGACACCAACGCGACACCGATGAGCATCATTCCTGGGACTGTACTGGAGATCCGGAGCGCAAACTCGATCCGGCGGGCACGCTCAGCGTCGTCGAACTGCCCGAGCGGGCGGCCATCTGCCGCGGCCACCTGACTCTCCCCTTTTCTCGCCGGGATCCCCTTGTCCATGACGGGTTTCCACTGTCGGCCAAGCCAACGCGTGTACTTTAACAGCAAGCGACCCGGGAAGAAAACCAGGAAGGGGGAACTTGGGCCTTGGATCCTGCCAGACTGCGCTATTGCGACTTGCCCGACTGCACGTTGAAGTTCGGCTTGAACGGCTTTTCCGCCTCGTACTCTTCCGGCGAGATGAAATCCTCATCCAACAGCCGGTCCATGTACTTGGTCACTTTCATGTCGTACCAATCGCCCCAGCCATTGGCCCGCGCCGTTCCGTAGCCCGATCGCGGACTCGGTTTGATGATCCCCAAGTACACGCCCTCCTTGGGAATCAGCTCGCCCGGCGTCTTGCCAAAAAATGCCCAAGCTGCGCGGGTGATGCCATAGATCTTCGGGCCAAATTCGACGCCGTTGATGTAAATCTCCAAAATTCGTTGCTTGCCGACAACTTTCTCCATCTGCCACGCGATCAGCATTTCCTCAAACTTGCGTGAGAGCGCCTTCTGCCGCAGCAGATACAGGTTCTTGACGAGCTGTTGCGTGATCGTGGAGCCGCCATAGATGAATCGGCCATAGGAGAGGTCAATCGCCAGCGCCTTGGACACGAGGCTCTCAGAAATGCCGCGGTGGCGGAAGAAGGAGTCCTCGGTCGCCCAGATCGAATACACGGCGTGCGCCGGAATCTCCGTCAGCGGCGTCCAGGAGCCCGACGCGGGGCCGATGTGGACGTCATCCAGGATCGTGCCGTTCTCGTTGACCGGGCGGTCAAAATCCTCGTTGAGCTCTTCCAGGAGAATGTTGCCAAAATTGTCCATCACGCAGTTCGTGTCGCCCAGCGCCAATTCGACTTGCGCTGCGCCCGTCATCGCCAACGGAACCGTCACCGCCACGCGCCAGCCGAGCGGTCCATGCGCGTCGATGCGGCCGATCGTCGGCAGCATGGACGGCGGAATCGCGTGCAGCATGTCCGCGGACTCCTGGACCGGCGCCTCAAGGGCAAAATGCACGCGCGGCTTGGTGTCCGCCGCGGCAATATCGAGGTCGACGGCCATGTGCGCCATCGCGTCGTCGCCCGCGCCGCCGAAAAACACGTCCGGCGAACGGAATTGGATTGTCGCCGGATGACGGCGCACGTGCAGCTCAAACGGCATGTTCAGGCGCAAATCGGCAATCGGCCGCTCCGCAAGCCGCCACCAGTGCACGCCCATGTGGCTCACCGACAGGCGGCCGCTCACGTCCACGCGGTCGTCGTCCGGGAGCGCCAGCGTCGCCAGCAGCTCGATGTCCGCCTGCGATTGGACGGCCAGCCCCTTGGCCTTGATCGCCAGCAGCTGGGCAATGCCCGCGCCCGACATCCGGATATCCAGCCGATGCCCCGTCGCATCGTGCTGCCAAGTCGCACCCATGTGGCCCCAGGATCCTGCGGAATCAAACGGCTCAGCGCCAAAGCTCAGCTTGCGCATCCCCTGCTCGGGCGGCAGCAGCTCCACGCGGCCATCGCGCAGCCCCAGCAGCGCCTTGCCCGCCTTGTCGGTCAGTTCCAGACGGCCGCCGCGCACCTGGATCGTCAGCGAAGCCGGCAGCGGCGTATTCGGCCACAGCTCGTCGAGCTTGTCGTGCAGGCCCAGCAGCCGCGCGTGAAGGTTGTT
Source organism: uncultured Myxococcales bacterium (assembly GCA_903850505.1). GTDB lineage: Bacteria > Myxococcota_A > UBA9042 > UBA9042 > UBA9042 > CAIYBN01. Next base: position 4,663 of record CAINLT010000160.1, read on the forward strand.
CACGCTCCGCGTCCACCGCACGCCCGGCTTCTCCTTGGACCGCTGCGCCGCGGTCGGCGGCTTGGTCGGGTCATCCTCCGGCGGCGTCTCGGGCAGCGTGTCCGGGTCGACGTTCTCATCCGTCGCGTCGTCATCCTCCGGCTCGTCCGCCGGCTTGCGCAGCGACGCCAAGCGGCCAATCTCCGCCGCGAGGTTCTCGTCCTTCTGCAGCAGCTGCCCGTCGATCGGCAGCGACAAGGTCGGGGCATCCAGCACGATCGTCCGCCAACTCGCCGGATCGCGGAGCGCGTGGCGATCCGCCAGCGCCAACTGCAGCCGCTGCAAACGCGCTTCCAGCCCGGCGATACCCAGCGCGAGATTGCCCGCGTCCACCGCCAGCGCGCTCTCCGCGCCCGGCTGGACCGTCAACGTCGCGACAGTCGCCGTCCACTCACCGCTCAGACCCACGTCCGCCAACTGCTGCCGCACTTTCTCCGGCAACAATTGCGCCTGCATCGCCGGCTTGACCGAAAGCTGCACGTCGCGGATCGCCAACGACTTGTCGGCATGAACCCGGACTTCCGCGATCGTCAGCGCCTTGTCGTCGACCGGTCCCAGGCCAACGTCTGCCAACACGACTTGCCAATTCGGCCCGGCTTTCTCCAGCGCCAGCGCGCGCACTGCAACTTGCCAATTTGGCGGCGCCTTGGGGTACAGCGCCTGCAGCGCCACCCGCACGGGCGGCTGACTCGCCGCGCGCACCGCCGTCAGTTCGCCATCGGCATGCTCCAGCGCCAGCACGACCTTGCCGCCGCCCAGCGTCGCGTCCAACTGCGCCGTCAGTTCACTCGCCGGGTCGGCAAACCGCGCGTGGCCCTGGAGCGTCGCCGCCGTCTTCAGCAGGAGCTCGCCGTGGCGGGAAATCTGCACCGCCACCGTCAGCGCTTCCACGTCCACCGCGCCCAGCCGCGCCAGGAGCGGCGTCCGCGCGCCGGTCTCCAGGTCATCCTTGCGTTTCTTCAGCGCCTTGCGCAGCCGCTCCAGGGCGTCCGCCTGCCCGTCCGCCACGTCCACGCGCAGGTACACGTCCGCAAGCCGCAGGCTGTCGAGGCGCTTCTGGCCCACCAGCGATGCCCACACGGCGACGTTGGCGTCGATCTCGCCGGCGGTCAGCACGTCGGTCTGGCTGACGGCGTCGTGGAGCACGAGTTGCCGCAGCGTCAGTTGCCCCGTCGGCCCGAGCGCCAGCGATTGCCAGCGCAAATCAAAGTCCGTGCCGGCGAGCCGGGCGTGCAGCCTGTCCGCGACCGCCTGCTCGAGCCAACGGCGCGTGCCAAACCAGCCGCCGATGAGCAGCAGCAGGACAAGACCCACGGCAATGGCAAGTTTGCGAAAACGCACGATTATTCAGCTCATTGTCGGCCGAACCGCCGACGACTGATCCGCAATGGTCGCATAGCGCCGGGAGATCGGCCAAAAAAGCATCGCGCCGCGTCAGACCAGCGGGCGGTTCAGGCGACGCTGCCCGATGGCGTGAGGAACGTCCCGCCGCCCGTGCCGACGTAGTCCAGCGCCGGATTGCCGCTCTTCCACGCGTCATCGCACCAGCCGTTCAGCTTGCGCGCCAGATCGGGGGCGTAGCCGAAACGCATCAGGATCATCAGGTAGTTGTAGGACATGAGCCGCGGCGCCGCCCAGCACTCGTCGAGGGCGCCCAGCGCCAGAAGCAGCGGAATCCGCAAGGCGCGACCGAGGCGCTGCAAGAGCCCGAGGCCAGGCGCCATGACGAACGCCGGGATGGACAGCCAGCGTTGCGGGTCAGATGCGCGTGGCGGGAGCGCGCTCTCGGGCGCGTGCGAGGCGGCAATGAGGAACGCGCTGGCGAAGATGCCGCTCCACACCGGCAGGCCCAGCGTCGCCATCTGCGCCAGAACCGGGCCACTCAGCAGGTACAGCGCGCCAACGACCGGGACCATGACCGCCCACCACAGCAGCAGGCGCTCCTGCCATGCCACGACGCCGTACCACACGAGCAGCAGCAGGGCATAGGCCAGTCCGCCGTCGAGCGCGCCAAACGGCGTCTGGGCCAACACAAACTGGCGCAGGAAAGCGAGAATGAAGAGATTCTCAGTCGTCATGAACACGCCGTGGCCCATGCGCGCCGGCCATTTGCGGTGAAAGACCAGAAACAGGAACGACTGGAGGTTGAAGCTGACGAACGTCAGCTGGGTCATCGGCGCGACGAGCACCATGAGCACAAGGCCGGCCAATCGCCCGGGCTTGCCACCCGGCGGCGACACCAGTCCGGGCAGATGGCGGAGCAGAAAGCGCGCCTCCTGCGAGGGCGGCGCGTACATTTCCGGCTTGAGCGCCGTCACCGGGTCGATCAGTTGCGCGTGCGGTGCAGCTTTGAGGTTCGCCATCGCCCAGTCAATCCGTGTGCAAGCCGGGGCCAAGCGACTGTGAAGACTGGTCTTTACAGTCTCTCCCAGACCGCGGTCGCGAACTGGCAAGCTTGAAGCGCAGCAGGGGTGGATTCGAAGAATTCACGCCTTCTGAGTGTGCCCGGTATTGGCGCGGTTTCAAGGAAAAAAGGCCACACGCACCGGCTTCTTCTGGCTATTGCGCCACGTACCGCACGGTCACTGTTGAGCCCGGCAGCGGCGGGTGCGCAAACGTCAGCGTGCGGTCTTTCAGCGTCCATGTCAGCGTCGGATCTTGCGGGTCGACCTGCACGTCCAGCGTCCCGTCGCGCGGCGTCGCGCTCAGCACCGCAACCTTGATGCCCTCGCGCACGCGTTTCCCGATTTCCGCGAGCGTCGCCCCGTAGTCGGCTTCGCAAATGCTGCCCACTTCACCGCCGGTCAGCTGCGCAAACGCTTGGAGGACGTGGCCGTAGTGACCGCCGAATAACGTCTCCGTCGCCATGCACGCTGTGTCGCCAGGGACGACGATGATGCCGAACCCCGTCAGCGCTTTCGCGTCGCCAAACGCCGCTTGAACCGCCGCGACCACATCCGCGCCAGACGTCGCGCCCGGACCGCCTTCGCTCTTCTCATCCTCGTCGCTCAAGACCACGACGACGAGGTCCGCATCCGCGCGAAAAAAGCCTGCGTTGCCCGCGTCGCGTTTGGCGATCGCCTCGATTGTCGCGTGCAGCGGCTGCTCGTCCGTTGAAGGACAGTCCGTCTGGCAGTTGTACGTCTCCTCCCGCGCGATGTGACTGGCGAACAGTTCCGGCGCGTTGGGCATCGCGCGCGTCAGGAAGTTCTGGGAGACGCCTTCGAACGCGATGAGCTGCCCCTTCAGACCGTACGTGCCATCGGACACATCCGTCGTCGTGATGCCGATCTGCCAATCGATCTTCGCCAGGCTGTTCAGCAAATGCGGAAAACGCGCACCGAGCTTGACCTGCTCGTCGCGCATTGAATCGGAATTGTCGTCAACGAACAGGATGTCCACGCGCGCCTGCGTCTCGAACACGTCAAAAACAAACAGGTCCTGCGTGCGTCCATCCGTCAAGTGACCGGTCGTCTTTGCTGTCGATACCGCCTCGTCCACCGGATCGTGGGTCATCACGTCCGAACAAGCGGCCAGGAACGCCAGCATGCAAATCCACAGCACTCGCGTCATCGCCGCCTCCCGGTTCCGCCTGATGGTTATCAGTTGCCCGGCGTGCAAGATAAGTTCTTTGGCGGCGGAAGGAAGGTCAGGGGGCACGAACGCTGATCCGCAATGGCGTCCCACGGCCGGTCACGGCGCGTAGTGGTAGCCCATGTCCAGCGTCGCGGCGTCCTTCACACCATCGGTCCGCGTCGTCAGCGTGCTGAAGCCGCCTGAGGCCGTCGCCAAATCCGGCACCAGCGCGCCCAGGTTCGCCGGCCCGGGATCGGTGCACGGCGACGGGTAGCCCTGCCCCGCGGCGATTTGCGACAGGTAGTACGGCCCTCTGGGGCCCGCGACAAACTGCGGATCGGCGTCGATGTTGCCGTTGCCGCCGATGAAGAAGCCCTTGCCGCTGTTCAAATGACCGCCCGGGTCGTCGATGCCGCTGGCGCTGTTGGTCACGTCGCAGAACTGGATGGTGCCGTTGCCCGCGGCGCCCGCGCTGAGCTGATTGCCGTACGTCGCGCTGTTGGCACCCAGGATGGCATACGCAATCGTGCCAGGCTGCGAGAAATACGCCGCGCCGCCGCGCACCGCGGAATTGCCAATGAATGTCGCGCCCTTGATCACGGGATAGACCGGATAGGACCAGCCCTGCTGCGGGTCCGCCGTGTAAATCGCGCCGCCGTTGATTGTCGCTTTGTTGTTCAGGAAAAGCGCGTCGGTGACCTGGAGCTTGTAGCTGGTCCCAAAGTTCTGCCAGCAGCCGTCAAAGTAGATCGCGCCGCCGTAGTTGGACGTGTTGCTGTCGAACACGTTGCGCTCGATGAACACGTCGCCGAGATCGGTGTAGCGTACCTCGATCGCGCCGCCGCTCGTGCCCTTGTTGCCGGTGAACGTGCAGTCGTCAATCGACGTGCTGCTGCCCGCGCGGATCGCCGTGTTTTTGTTGTTGGTGAATGTGCACGCGTCGATGAACGTGTGGTAGCCGCCGTCGGCGGTCGAGATGCCGACGCCGTTGTTGCTGATGAAGTTGCAGCCCATGACAAACGCGGCCCCGGAGATGCTCACCGCGTCGGGGTTGAGCGCAAAGCGCGCGCTGGCGATGGCCCCTTGTGCGCTCATGTACCACGCCGTACTGATCACCGCTGTGCCGCTGAAGTGGTGTAACGTGCCGCCGCTGATGCTGAAGCCAGTCTCAAAGTCGTCCCCGAAAGCGTGCGGCACCTTGCCGCTGCCGTTCCATTCGCACGAGTTGCTGCTCAGCGATGCCATGTTCTGCACGGACGCGTAGTTGTATTTGACGGCAACGTTGGGCGAATTCGCGACGCAGTAGCTCAGCGTCACCGAGCCGTGGTTGTCGGCGAACGCGACCGCGCCGGAACTGGACGCGTTGTTGTCGGTGAACGTGCAGAGGCCAAAGCTCGCGCTGGCTTTGGCGCCTGTCGCCGTGGTGCCGCCGCCGCTCGTCGCGGAACAGTTGCGGATCGTCGACTCGTAGACGGTCGCGTGCGTGGTGACCGTCGCCGCGTTCACGTAAATCGCCGACGCCGACGCTTTCTGGATCGTCAGCCGCCCGATCACCGTCGCCGTTTCGCCCGTCTCGCTGAAGTTGAAGCCTCGGCCGTTGTTCTGCACGTCGATGACGACCGCGCCCTGCGCCTCGCCCATGACGACGATTTGCCGCCCCATCGTGACCAAATTGACGTTGCCGGGACCGGTGTAGAGCCCGGCGTGGATAAAGACCACGTCGCCGTTTACCGACGCATTGATCGCCGCCTGGATGGTCTGGAACTGCTGGTCGCCGCCGACGTGGAGGATCTTGCCGGTGTAGAGGTAGACGACGACAAAACTGCTCGCGCTGTGACCCAGCGCGTCCGTGACCGCGACTCTGACGACGTGGCCGCCGAGAGACCAAATCGCCGTGGAGAAGCTCGCCGTGCACGTGCCGCCGCTGCAGAGCATCGGCTTGTCCGCCGAGCCGTTGTTGTCGCTGTCGAACTTGACGCCGGTCGCGGGGTCAACGTCGCCGTCGGGGTCGCTGTACACCACGGTCAACGTCACGCTTGAACCCAGGAGGACCGGAGCAGGACCGCTCGTGGTGCTGTCGATCTTCGGATCGCTGTCGATGAAGCACTTGCCGCCCTTGCACGCGCCCGCCGCGCCGCAGACGGTGCCGTCCGCGCTCTTGACCGTCGGAGCGCATACCGCCGCGCCGTTCAAGCAGATCGTGGCGCCGGTGAAGCAGTCGTCCGTGCAAGCTGTGCCGGGCACGACCGCATCGTTGATGACGTGGACGCAGCCCGCATTCGCCGGGTTGCAACTGTCCACCGTGCACGGGTTGCCGTCGTCGCACGCGAGCGCCGCCGCGCTGCCGTTGTGCACGCACGCTTGGCTGACGCACGTGTCCACGGTGCACGCGTTGCCGTCGCTGCAGTCCGCGGCGCTGGCGCAAACGCACTGGTTGTCGACGCCCACGCACTTGCCGCCGTTGCACGTGTCCAAGTTGGTGCACGGGTTGCCGTCGTCGCACGCAGCGGTCGTGTTGGCGTATTGGCAGCCGAGCGTCGCGCTGCAGCTGTCCGCCGTACACGGGTTGTTGTCATCGCAGCTGAGGAGCGTCACGACGCAGTCGCTGACCGGCGAGCAGTACTCGCTCGTGCACACGCTGCCGTCATTGCACGTGCCGAGCGTGTGGCTGCAGCCGCTCACGGCGTCGCACGCGTCGATTGTGCAGTTGATCGTGTCCGCGCAGTTCACGGCTGTGCCCACGCACGCGCCGCCCGCGCACTTGTCGCCCGTTGTGCAAACGCTGCTGTCCGTGCACGCGAGCGTGTTGGCGGTATGCGCGCAGCCGGTCGCGGCCACGCAGCTGTCCGTCGTGCAGACGTTGGCGTCGTCACATGAGATGGCCGTGTGCGTGCAGCCCAGCGTGGCGTCGCACGCGTCGACGGTGCACACGCTGGCGTCCGCGCAGTTGCCGGTCGGCGCGTGCACGCAGCCCAGGATGGGGTCGCACGAGTCCGCCGTGCATGCGACGCTGTCGTTGCATGTGTTGGCCGTGCCCGCGCACTTGTTGGCGGTGCATTTGTCGCCGGTCGTGCACGGGTTGCCGTCGTCGCACGTCCCTGTGTACGCCGCGTGGGCGCAGCCGGTGACCGCCGAGCAAGTGTCCGTCGTGCACGGGTTGCCGTCGCTGCAGTCGATCGCCGGGTAGAGGCAGCCTTTCACCGCGTCGCAGCTGTCGGTCGTGCAGACGTTGGCGTCGGTGCAGACCAGCGCCGTGTGCACGCAGCCGACCTTGGCGTCGCAACTGTCGAGCGTGCACGCTGTGCCGTCGTTGCAGTCCACAGGCGTGCCGGCGCACGCGCCGTAGAGGCACTTGTCGCTGCTGGTGCACGCCGTGCCGTCGTCGCAGCTCGCGGTGTTGAAGAGGTGCTGGCAGCCGCCGACGCAGCCGTCGTCGGTGCACGTGTTGCCGTCGTCGCAGTTGACCGGGGTGCCGATGCAGGCGCCGCCCGTGCAGGTGTCGTTCACCGTGCAGCCCTCGGCGTCGTTGCAGGCGGAGGTCAGGTTTACGTGCTGGCAGCCCGCAACCGGGTCGCAGCTGTCGCTCGTGCAGCCGTTGCCGTCGTCGCACGCGGCGCCGCCGATGTCGACGTGCCCGCAGCCCAGCGGAAAAGCGCAGCTGTCCGTCGTGCACGCGTTGCCGTCGCTGCAGTTGGCGGGCGTGTGCGCGCACCCGGAAACGCCGTTGCACGCGTCGATTGTGCACGGATCGCCGTCCTCGCACGCGCTTGTCACATGCAGGCAGCCCGTCGCGGCTTGGCAGGAATCCACGGTGCAATCGACACCGTCGCTGCAGTTCACGGCTTTGCCCGCGCACACGCCGGTGTTGCACGCGTCGCCCGTCGTGCACGCGTCGTTGTCTGAACACGCCGCGCTATTCCACGCGTGGATGCAGCCGTTCAGGCAGCCGTCGTCGGTGCAGACGTTGCCGTCGTCGCAGCTGAGCGCGGGTGCCGAACACGCGCCCTTGCTGCACCAGTCCGGACCCGTGCACGCCTCGCCATCGTCGCACGCGGCGTCAAGCGGGGTGTGCACGCAGCCGCTCGCGCTGTCGCACCCGTCGCTTGTGCACGATTCGCCGTCGTCGCATGAAATCGACGTGCCTTTGCACAAGCCGCCGCCGCAGGTGTCATTGCCCGTGCACGCGTTGCCGTCGGCGCAGGGCGCGGTGTTGGCGACGTGGACGCAACCTTTGGCGGGCTCGCAGCTGTCGTCGGTGCACGGCTGGCCGTCGTCGCAGCTCTTGGCGGCGCCGGTGCACGTTGTGCCCACGCAAGCGTCGCCGGTCGTGCACTTGCTGCCATCGTCACATGCCGCGAACGAGGGCGCGAAGACACAGCCGGAATCCGGCGCGCACGCTTCCGCGGTGCAGGGATTGGTGTCCGTGCAGTCAAGCGCAGCGCCACCGACGCACGTCCCGGCAGCGCACTTGTCCGCGGTCGTGCAGGCGTTGGCGTCGTCGCAAGTGCCGGCGACGGGCGCGGTCACACAGCCAATGGCGGCGAGGCAGCCGTCAACCGTGCAGACGTTGCCGTCGTTGCAGACCGCCGCCGCGTGCGTGCAACCGAGCGCGGGATCGCAGCCGTCCACGGTGCACAGGTCGCCGTCGTCGCAGTTGAGCGTGTCGCACGCGTATGTCACCGCCGTATCTTCAGCCCCCGCGTCGCCTGCAGTTGCCGAATCGGCGACGTCCAAAGCATCGGCAACATCCGCAGCGTCGGGTACGCCGTCGCCGGAATCGGCCGCATCGGGCGCGTCGGGAGCGGCCACGTCATCGCCATCAGGTGCGGCATCGGGCGGCGCCGCAGCGTCGGTCTGGGCATCTGCGGCATCCGCGTCAAGCGCTGCGTCGTTCGAGGCGTCCGCATCGCCGCCGGCCAGTTCGTCCGGGGGAACGTCCGCGACAGACACGTCACCGACGGCATCGGCGTCGACCGGGGATACCGCATCGGCTTGGCCATCGGCGGCGAGCGCGTCAGTCGCGGCAACGTCTGCCGTCCAAACGTCGGCATCCTGTTGCGCGGCGTCATCCAGCGCGGCGGGGGCAGGCGCCGTACATCCCGCAGCCGTCAGCGAGAGGGCGGCAGCCAGCGGCAGCAGGACGCGCGGAAAAGTCATCGAAGCCCCCGCGCGTCGCCGGATGAGTCCGTACGCAGCGTTGCGGCCATTGTCGCACGCGGGAACATCTGGTCAAGCCTGAGGAAAGCGCGTGCTGGGCGGCGAGGCGGTGCCCAACGGTGCTCAGGCCGCTCTCGTCCTCGCCGACCGTCTGCCACGCGGAGTCGAATTTGCCGCTGGAGTCCTCCTGCGCAGTGACGACGTGCCGTCCGGGCAAGCCCGGCGCGCCGCCAGCGCATCCGACGCCCGCGTTCAGCATCAAACCGAACGACGCCCGTTCGCGCCTGAGCTCCGCATGCCGCTTTCCTTCGACTACGCGCTCATCGGCGGTGGCCTCCAAAACGGCCTCATCGCGCTCGCGCTTCGCCATCGGCAGCCGGAGGCCAGCATCCTGCTCCTCGAGCGTGAGAGCCAGATCGGCGGCAATCACACGTGGTGCCTCCACGACGGCGACGTGACGCCCGAGGCCATGGCCTGGCTGGCGCCGCTGCTCGTCCACCGCTGGCCGAGCTACGACGTGCACTTCGCCGATCTCGACCGTCGCGTCGCGCTCGGTTACGCGGCGATAACGTCGGAGCGTTTTGCTGCAGTCGTCCACGCAGCGATGGCCGCCGGTCCCGGCGCGGTCTGGCTCAACGCGACGGCGCACGACGTCGGTGCGCAACACGTCACGCTGACCGACGGCCGTCACGTGCGCGCGAAAGTGGTAATCGCCGCGCTCGGTCCAGACCAGGCGACGCCGACAGCGAACACCGGTTGGCAGAAGTTCCTCGGACTGGAGATCGCCACGCGCGCGCCGCACGGCTTGCAGACGCCGATCCTGATGGATGCACGCGTGCCACAGGTCGACGGCTTTCGCTTTCTCTACGTGCTGCCGCTGGATGCGCACCGCCTGCTGGTGGAGGACACCGTGTTCTCCGACCATCCGCACCTTGCTGTCGACGCGATGCGCGCGAACGCCCTCACCTACGCGGCGCAGCACGGCTGGGAAGTCGCGGCGATTCTCCGGGAGGAGCGCGGCGTGTTGCCGATGCCGTGGACCGCGCCTCCGATGACGGACGATCGCGGCGGCCCGCTGCTGGCCGGGATGCAGGGCGGCTGGTTTCATCCCGCGACCGGTTATTCGCTGGCTGTGGCGGCGCGTCTCGCCGATTGGCTGGCTTCCGTGCCGCCCGAAGGCGCGCGCGGTCCGGGGCTGCAAGCGCTGCGTGCGCGCCATGCCTCGCAGGCGGCTTTTGCCCGGAAGCTGAACTGGGCGCTGTTCCGCATGGCCGCGCCGGCGCATCGCAACACCATGATGTCACGGTTTTATCGCCGACCGGATGAAGTGATTCGACGGTTCTACGCCCTGGACGTGCATCTCTCTGACCGACTGCGCATCGTACTGGGAGCACCGCCCCGCAACATGAAGTTGTGGCCGCGCAACAGCCGGGAGGAGGTCAACGCATGAGTCCGCCGCAAGTCAGCACAGCCGTCCTCCGGGACAGCGAACAACCACAGCCGAATCAACCTCTTGCGCACTTGAACGCGCTGGCCGACGGGTCGGCATTGGTGGCGATGCTCGGTCCGGAGACGGCCGACGTGCCGATGCGGCTCTGGAACGCGGCGCTATACGACCCGGCGCGGGCATTCCTGGCTGAGCCGGGCAAAGGCTTTCGCGCCAACCTCGTGCGGATGGGCTGGGAGCTCGCCGGTGGCACGCCGGACGCGTGTCCGCCCGTCCTGGCGGTCGTCCTGGAATGGCTGCACGGCGGCTCGCTGATCGTCGACGACATTGAAGATGGCTCGCTGACGCGCCGCGGCAATCCGGCCCTGCACGTGAGCCACGGCCTGCCGCTGGCGCTCAATACCGGCAATTTCCTCTATTTCGCGGCGCAGATGCAGATCGACCTGCTGCCCGTTCCCCTGGCGACCCGCGCGCAGCTGCACGCGGATATCGTCCATGCGTTGGTGCGCTGCCACCACGGTCAGGCGCTGGATTTGGCGGCGCACGTTGAAGCGCTGTCGCAGGGCGAGGTGGCGGCGGTGGTGCGCGCGACGACGGCGCTGAAGACCGGCGCGCTGACGGCGCTGGCGGCGGTGCTCGGCGCGCGGGCGACGGGCGCTGACGCAACGACGGTGGACGCCATCGCGCAGTTTGGCGCGGATCTGGGCAACGGCTTGCAGATGCTGGACGACCTCGGTTCGATCCTCTCCGCCAAGCGGCATGACAAGGGGCTCGAGGACCTGCGCGGCGGCCATCCGACGTGGGCGTGGGCGTGGCTGGCCGACGACGTGGATCCGTTCACATTTGCGCGCCTCCAAACCGCGCTGCGGCACGTGATGGCGGGCGAACCGGCGGATGCGCTGCTGCATGAACTGCACGACCGGCTCAGCCACGTCGGTCGCGTGCGCGTGGGTGCGCACCTGGATGGCGCGGTGGCGCGGCTGCGCGAGCGGTTGGGACCGACGGCAAACCTGGCCATTGTGGTGGCCGAATTGGATCGATTGAGGAGCAGCTATGTCTGAGCAAATTCGCGGTGCAGTCATTGGTTCAGGTTTTGGCGGCATCGCCGCGGCGATTCGCCTTCAGGCCGCTGGCGTCCAGACGACGATTTTTGAAGCGCACGATCAGCCCGGCGGTCGCGCGCGCGTGTTTCGCGACAAGGGCTTCACGTTTGACGCCGGTCCGACGGTGATCACCGCGCCGGAGAGCCTGGAGGAGCTGTTCGCGCTGGTTGGCCGCACGCTGTCGGAAGAGGTCGAACTGCTCCCGGTGACGCCGTTCTACCGGCTGGTCTGGGATGACGGCGACAAGTTCGACTACGACGGCAACAGCGAGTCGATGATCGCCCAGATCCGCGCCCGTAATCCAGACGACGTCGAGGGCTACGAGCGCTTTGTCGACTACTCCAAGGCGGTCTTTGAGGCCGGCTACGAGAAGCTC
>CAINLT010000161.1 GCA_903850505.1 uncultured Myxococcales bacterium
CACGCCGCTAGCGTTCGTTCTGAGCCAGGATCAAACTCTCTGATAATAGTACCGTACTGCCAGCCGTAGCCGGAGCACGTAATTGTCGTGGCCCGTGATATGTATTGGTTTGCTATCCAGTTTTCAAAGAGCGAGTCTTGCGCCGTCCAACCCGTAGGTCTTCTGGCTTCCGTTCCCGTCAGGCGCTTGGCCCGTCGTTCGCGGCGGATGAGCAGTGTGCGCGGGTTCGACTCGGTTGTCAAGAACCTTTTGCGGCTCTCAGCAACTTTTCGCTGATTCGTTCCCTGGGCGCCTTATGTGCCGTCGTTGACGGCACTTGGTGGCAGGCGTCGCATTCGGTGAACTGTCGGTGACAGTCTCTCGTTTGCGGCGTGAACGCTCAGCCGTAGGTCGGCTTTGCACAGTGCTGTTTCCGAGCACCTTTGGGTGTCGGCGTTTGAAACGCCGCACGTTCAAGGAGTTATCAGACTGCCGCGTTATTTGCCTGCTGCGCGAAGCAGCCGGCGTTGGCGGCGGATGAGCACTGTACGGGCCCGAGCGACTGGTGTCAAGCGCGTGACGGCTGCGAGCGTCTCGGGTCATCCCGGCCAGCCGCGAGTCGAGCGCCTGATCACCGGGCACCCTGAACCACGCTTCATCGAGGTACCCTTCCAGCATTACAAGGGAAATGCGCGCCATGACGGCGCTGCGTCGTGATGCGGATGCGCGTCAAGCGCCCGCGTGCGTCCGTTTTCGCGGGTTCAGCCCTGGGCACCGGGTCCCGTACGGCGCTGCTGACTCCGTCCACCATGTTTTCAGAACGTTGGGTTGCCGATACGCCCCTTGCCGGTGGAGGTCACTGTCTATGGTGTTCCCGGAACGTGCTGCGATCTGGCGCCGACCACGGATCGCCCCCACTCGGCAACCTCGCTGCATTCACGCCGGAATCACACCGTGGGTCGAGGCGTTCCGGACCGTTTCCGTGGTCCCCGCGCACAGGAAGCAATGTTCGGCGCTCGTGCGGAGTGCGGGATCGCGTCGCTGCCTGCGTGCCGAAGTCCCGGCGCCGGTCGAGCGCGCATCCGGATAGCGCCAGTGGGCCCCCCGTTCGGGACGCATCGAGCGCCGCGTCCGACGCCCAGCGACAGACAAAGTCCGTTATTCCAAGGCCCTGATCGGCCGTACCCGTGGGCCGCAGTCCGCGCGATCGGGCACGGCGCCGCCGCGTACGGCCCCCGCCGGCGCGTTCCCGGCTCGACGCCCCGCAATCTTCCGCGATCGGCTGACCACGGACCGCAAGGATTTCCCGCCCACCCGCTGTGCGGTCAATCCACCTCGATCGCGTGCGGCGGCCCGCACGGACCAGTTCAGCCAACTACCTGGACATACTTCTAAATCCCCAGCAGGAGCAGGCCTCGTTCGTCGCAATGGCCGGGCGAACTCGAAGAGCCGGGCGGCGTTTCGAGCGCGAACGGTTCGTTGCGCTCGGGCTGTCGACCCAAGAACCCTCAACGTGCAGCTCGGGGACTGGGTTTGCGGTCGGGTCTTCCACCCGCACCTCCGCTGGGCTGGGCGCTGAACCAGACTTCGAATTGCACCGTGTCCACCAGAGAATCCGCGCGGCTGGACGCCAAGGCAGCTGTATCCGGCGGGCGTCGTCCAACCCTGGCGCAGCCGATCGCCGGTGGTGTTGCGGTTGCACCATAGACCCGCCGGGCGCTCGCTTGACCCGACCGGCTGGCTGCGAAACGGCGAAGGCCACCAAGGTGCGAGCCCCCCCGTCCCGACTGCTTTCATGGATCGGCACATTGCGCGCAGTCGTCCAGGCCGCCGTGACGGCGACCTTCAGCGTCCGGGCGAGCTACACTTCCCGGTGAAGCGGGAGCGAGAGAGCAGGCGTGCGTGGCGGCGCGAGGGCGTCCAGACCGGAAGGCTCGGTAGCGCATCAAGCCGGGAAGCTCCTTCATATCTCCGTTCCACCTGCTTCGCGCACTCCGCGCGTCTGGGGGCGTGCGATCACGCTGTGACCCAGGACCATAGGGCGCACTTCACGACCCGAGGGGATGGCATCCCGCCTCTCATCGGGCAGGATCGCCTCGCGCGACGACCGCTCAGAAGTCAGGCCCTCTCAAGCCGTCTCCTCCGTGCGGCTCCGCGCCCCCGGCCGCCTGTGCTTGCCGCGCGCCACCGGCTTGATCGGTTCGTTGCCCTGCTCAACCTGCCCCAGCTCGCGAGCGGCAAAGCTCACCCGCCATGCCTCGTTGCCAAGTTGGGTCAGGCCAACCCGCTTCGCCGACCAAGGTCGCCACCTTGCGCACCTCGATCTCCCCGTTCGGCCGCACCATGTGCATCAGGTCGCAGCCGCAGTAGCCAAGGCGTTCGATACCACGGGGCGGAGCTACAACGCCGACTGCCGTCCAAAAGAACACTTCTCTCCTCGCCGAATTGATTCCCGATGGCCCGCGCGCATACCCGTTATCAGACGTCGTTGGATGCCGACTTCGCGTGGGTCTTTCGCGCACATCGCGCCCGGACGCGCGAGCGCAAAAAACCGTTCGGAAGCGTCGCGCCGACTTGACGCCGTCATCGGCCAGCGCAAGACGCCACGGCAACAGAGTCCGATGCTGGCGGCGGTGCGCGCGCGGATGCGGCCCCGCGCACGACGCGCAAGCAGCACCTGACGGCGAGACCACCGTGCGGGTCTGGCTGGCCGAGAAGAGGCACCAGCGGCGCGAGGTCTTCGTGCCGCTGCAGCACTACGCCGGGCAGATGGCCGAGGTCGACCTTTTCGAGGTCGTGGCGGAGATCGACGGCGAGCGCCAGAAAGCGGCGATGCTGGTCATTCGCCTGATGCAACAAAGGCTCGAATTCATGTCGTTGTACGAGCAGGCCGATCAGCTGTCGCTGCACGACGGCCGCGTCCGCGGGGTTGCGCACTTCGAGGGCATGCCGGCGCGGATGGTCTACGGCATCTCATGATGCCGACCCCGGCGGCATCGAGCTTGCGCCAGGCTTCCGAGGCGCGCGTGCCCCGGGTCGACGCGCAACTGATCAAACAGCCAGAGGTCAGGAGTCCACGTGGATTGGCGAGGTGCCAGAGTAGGGAGCTGCCCTTGCTGCTGCCGACGCTCCGCGGCCCGTTCGACCCGCGAAAGCTGGCAACTGTGCCGCCGCTGCGAGTGCGCGTGTGCGGCTTGCCGGTGCGCGGTACTCGATGCCGACGTCGTGGGCGCCCCGCAATCTGGAAGCCCGTGTCGGCGTGGACGAAGTCGAGCTGCGCGGTCGGGGTGAGCGCACGGTCTCGCCGCTCAGGCCGAACCTCCAGGAGCTGGCGAGCTGCGCTTTCGTCAAGAAAGGTCAGGACGTGGTGCTGGCCGGGCCGATCGGCACCGGCAAGACTCACCTGGCGATTGCGCTCGACGTCTGCGCGGCCCGCAAGCGCCACCGCGTCCTGATGCGCCCCGCGGCCAAACTCGTGCGCCCGCGGGTCCATACCCGCGGCGACCGGACGATCGGCGATCGCACGAGGATTACGCGCGGCTCCCGCTGCTCATCGTCGACGATCTTGGCTTCGCGCCGTCTTCCGGCCACGAGGGCGACCGGCTCCTCAGCCTGCTGAGCGACTACTATGAGCGCGCGGCGACGATGGTCGTGTCCAATCTGGCTTTTGGCGAATGGGCGCCGTGTTTGGCAACGAGAAGCTGACGGCCGCGCTGCCCGACCGGCTGACCGATCACGCGAAACCCCTGACAGCAAACGACTCATCATTTCGCCCGCGCACGCAAGACGGCCGATTGCGCCGCGCCCCGCCCCTTAAGTCCTGTACAGGGGCTGTTGGGGCCTCAGGCCTCTGTAGGTGCGGAGGTGTGAAAACCTTCGGGGTGAATCAGCCTCAGTGCGCTGTTGACACTGCCCTTGCAGGCGATCGACCACGCGCCACTGGGTAGGCTCGCGATCGCGCATGGCCCCGCGTGCGGCGGCGTACGGACGCGGCGCGTGAGGTGGGTGATGCAATCCGGGGAAATACCGCGGAGGCCCTGGTTCGGAAACAGCAGGGGCAAAAAGCACAAGACCCCTGTCAGGTCGCCCTGACAGGGGTCTTGCAGCATGAATTCCGGCGAC
>CAINLT010000162.1 GCA_903850505.1 uncultured Myxococcales bacterium
GGATTTCGCCAAGACGACGCCGATGACCGTCGTTCCGGTGCCGTATCCGCCCAACAAGTCGATGTACGCGCAGGAAGCGCTGCTGGCACGCGCCGTGCCGAACTTCTTCTTCCACGTGACGACCGCGTATGACCTGCTGCGGAAGGGCGGCGTGGAGATCGGCAAGACGGACTACCTGGGCGATTTGCAGCTCCTGGACCGTCCGTAGCCCATGCGACGCGTGCGGTGGCTGTTGCTGGCTGTCCTGCTGACGTTTCTCGCGCTTCCGGCGGAGGCGGCGCGGCGCCGCGCGACGTTTTTTCCCAAAGATCTGGACATGGAAGAGGCCGGGGACGCGGAGCTCGACACGCGCATCGGTTTCTTGCACACGCAGGATACGACCAATCTGGTCGTGCCGGATTTCGCCCTGGATCTTGGCATCAATCGGCGCCTGGAATTGGATCTGGACGCGCAAGCGGGCATGGATTTGGCGACAGGACAATGGCTGGCGCAGGATCAGTTGTGGTTTTCTCTGAAGCAAATGATTTGGGATGAGCACGGCAAGGACAAAGCCTGGGCATTTGGCGTGCAGCATGGACCGCGGTTCGCCGTCATTCCGAGCACCTGGGGCTTTGGCTATCAAGCGCTGAGCATGCTGAGCGTGCGGACATTGCATTGGCAAGGTGTCTTCAGCCTGGGCGGCTTCATCGATCCGCAAGACGTCAACACGTACGCGCGGCCGATCGGGCTGCTCGCGGGGCTTGATTGGAGCGTCGACATTAACGACGACTGGGATATCGCGCCTTCGCTGGCGATGACCGTGCACGGCGAGGGCAATATTGACGCAATCGCGACGGTGGACTTGGAGTTGGACGTCGGCAAGTGGGGCTCGACGCGCGTCGGCGTGATGGGCGGCTGGCAGGATTCCGGGCGGGTGATCGGAATGGAGCTGGGCTACGCGCCGCGGTTTCACTTCTTGAATAGCCCGCGTCGGCCTTGAAATCGACGACCCGCTCCGGATTAAGGAAATCCTAGTCCACGTCAGGATCCAGCAGCCGCTGCAGGATCCTGATGTTCCGATCGGCGACTGGGCCCACATCAGTCAGAATTTCGCGCAAATCGACTTCAAAACCGTCGACTTCCACCACCCAATTCCACTTCAGGTAGGCCGACGCCTCTGCGGCAATCGCCAGCGCGCGGCCGAGGTCGACCCGCTTCGCCTCGTCCACCAGCGCGGCGACCATCTGTGGGGACGCGCGCTGGGTCGCGTGCAACTCCGCGAATGTCGTCAGTTCCTCGCCGTCGGGAATGCAGGCCACCACGATCTCGTCCGCCTTTTGCCATGACTCGGGATGCACCAGCCATTTCTCCGCCAAGTCGCGCGCAGCGTCAGTGTTCTCCTCACTCAGCCGCAACCGCGCAAGGTTGCAATCCGCCGCAGCCCACTGGCTGAACAGCGCATGCATTGGCCAGCCGTCCTGCGCGTTGTCAACGTCGGTCAACTCCCGCACGACTTGCCCGGCAAAACTGCGAAAGGCGGCGATCTGCGCGCCCGCCCGCCCGGACGCCGCGAGGAAAGTCGCGTAGTTGAGGCGCAGCATGGGATCGTCGAGATCGGCGGCAAACGCCCGCTGAAAGATCCGCTCGGCGCGGTCGAACTCCTCGTTTTCCGCGAGCATTGTCGCCAGCGTAATGTACAGGCGGCTGTTGTTCAGGTTGCTCGCCAACGCATCGTAGAGGTGGCGAATCGCGCCGACGAGGTCGCCAGCCCGACGGATCGCGATGGCTTCCTGGACAGGATCCGCCGGCGGCCGCGGCGTTCCTCCGACGCGCCCGGCGTGCTTTCGCCGGGTCTTGGCCTCGATGGGCACAGGCAAACCCATTGAGATCGCTGGTGGATCGGTTGCGTCGTTGCTCATGAGCGCTCCTCTGGCCTGCGGGCACCGCTGGGGACGTGGCGAGGTCAGCCCATCGTCCGCCCGCAGCCCAGTACCCGTCAAGGGGACGCGGCTGAACGGGCAAGCCCCGCTTTTTTCGGTGCGGAACAAAAAGTTCCGCGGCAAAACCCTGGAATCGCCGAATACCTAATCAGCGCGTCGACCGAGGCGCGCTGGCAGCTGGCTGAACCGATCGCAAGGCCCTGTCTTCATCTACCAAGCCGGCGTGGCTGCGGGGCCAAAAGGACCTCCGCGAGCCGCCGAAGGATGGGCGACACGACGCGTAAAACCGTCGTGGGATCGCATAGATGAGTCGTGTCCGGACGTCGGTTCGGCACGTTCGGCGGGGTGGGCGCAAAAGACGGGTGGGCCCCGCCGCGAAAGCC
>CAINLT010000163.1 GCA_903850505.1 uncultured Myxococcales bacterium
CCTTGCAAAGCCGGATGCGAAGCATCTGGCCCGCCGTGCGCGTCACGCTGATCAGCCCCGCCACTTCAAGCTGCTGAACGCCAGGGCGGGTCACCTTCTGGGTGACACCAAGTGCGCGCTCCATCCCGGCCAAGGACAAGCTCACCTGGATGGCGTACGGCTCTGTGTTGGCGGAATCGCGGGATAGCGCTATTCCGTGGAGGCGCCAAAGTTCTACGGCCACGATCAGCGCACCCGGACACCGAGCGTAAGTCAGGCGAAGCCAATCCATCGGAACCGGACCTCGAAGGAAGTCGCCTTCAACGTGCATCGTGTGCTTGGGCGCATACGCATGGGCCGACGCGGCCTTTCCATCAGTTCCTGTAGTGCCATCAGGCGTCTTCCGTGCAACCGGTCCGCGCGTAGCACCGCCAGCCGACTCGCCGGTCGCCGCAGGCGCCGGTCGAGTCCGCGCCGTCGGAATGTCGGCGGCCGGCAGGCGGAAGTCGTCCAAGTTGAAATCAATCGGCAGGGTCATGCTTTTCTCGCGGGCGTTCCTCTCTCCACCCGATAGAAGGAAGGATAAGGACAGGGCCGCCCAAACGGGCAGGGGTGCCCCTGCCCATTTGGGAAGGGGTGCCCTGCCGGAAAGGTCAGGGGTTTGCGTTCGGCACCTCCACGCCCAGGTCGCGTAGGCGCTCGACCGCCCACCCCCAGACCTGGTCCTTGCCTTTCTGGTGCCATCGGTGGCCAGGGCGGATGACGACCGTCTTGACCTTCAAGTCCGGTCCTGCCGTGCCCAGCACGGCCCGCCCAGCCCCGACCATGTGACGCTCCAGCTCGACCTTCACCTGTTCCGCGTCCTGCGCGTCCGCCTCGACCATGGCGGAATCGTGGATCGTGCCGATCAGGTCGAGCCCGGCCTCCACCAGGCCGATGGCGGCCATGCGGAGGATCTCGCCGCCGTTCGCTTGGGCGGGAAAGTTCTGGAGCGTCCGGACGGACGTGCCCACCTCCACGTGACGCTTCCAGCCGAACGCCGTCTGCATTTGGGACGTCAGCAGCCCTTCGTTGACGGCCGCCTCCGACCAGGCCCAAAAGCGCGGAAACAGCTTGCGGTGCCGAGCCAGGAGATCAGCCGCGTCGTCTTTCTTGATTCCCGTGAGTGCGGAGATCATGCCGGGGCCGCCGCCGTACTGCACCGCCAGCGTCACGATCTTGAAGATGTCGCGGATGCGCTCGTGGGTATCGCGGATCGCGTCGGTGGGCGCCATGCCGAAAATCTGCGCCATGCGGATGTACGGGTCGCTGGCCCGGTAAACGTCCTGCAGGGCCAGGTCGCCCGACAGGATCGCGACAACCGCCAGCTCCTCGCTGGAGAAGTCCGCCACCAGGATGACGCGCCTCTGCGGCGGCACGATGAGGTTGCGCCGCCAACTCGTCTGCACCAGCAGCGCCTCCCGCGCCAGCAACTGGTTGCGCCCCGTGCTAGACGCGAATGGCCGTTGACGGAAGCGATGACGGCCGTCACGCCCGACCGGGATCATGGCGAAGCCGACGCCATCCACCCGACGGCGCGCGTCTGCAAGCCCTCGTAACTCTATGTGGATCGGCGACATCAGTTCGATCGTCTTGTTGTCGAGCGAGACCTTGTTGTCGGCGTCCCGCGGCCAGTGTGGCGAGAACGCAGCTATTTCGTACACGCGCGATTCCTGAAACACTGCGCCGTCTTTGAAGAACGGCTTGCCTCTGCGTCCAAGAGGGGCGGCCGCGACCGCCGCGCGCAGGAGATCGGCCCGGTGGTCGTCCAACGCCAGCAGCGTCGCGACATCGACCGGGATGCCGCGCAGCGCCATGTGGGCCACGGGCTTGATGTATCGCCCGCGCAATAGCGCTTGGGAAAGGTTGAAATCGTCGACGGCGCGCCACAAGTCCGCCAGGCAGTCAAGTCGCGTCCCCAAATTGGCCATCAACTGCTGCGCGTCCGTAACTGACAGGAGATTACCCTGTGATAGCAGCAGGATGCTTGGCGAGTCCAGAAGCGGCGCACGCGTCACGCCAAAGCGCACCAGTGTGAGCGTCAGGTCGCCGATCCCTGCCGGAGCCAGGCCGTTCAGCTTCATCCGCGCCTCGACGCCGAGGTCGATCAGGTGGCGTGGCAGCGGCAAGCCCGCGCGGGTGAGGCATTTCACGACCCGCTCTGCGTCCAGGCTGACCAAGATGTCGTCTGGCCCAACAGCGGACGCCCAGACGGCTGCGCAGTCGTCTGCGCGCACAACCGTGCGGACGCCGCTCTCCGCGTCCTGCAGCGCCAACGCGACCGGCGTGGGCAACTCGCCGGGCGCGCCGTGCAGGCACGCTTCCGCGAGGATGACGCGTCTGCGGTTTGTCATGCCGATCATTTGGCCCCCGCCGCCAGCAGGGCTTGCGCGACAGGGTGGTCGGCGCTTGCGATGACGCGCGTCCCAAATGCGCGCCGCATCAGCTCATGCAGGTCGATATCCGGCCATTCGGGCGTCGGTGCGGTTCCCGGCGCCGGCGTCTCTGCCTCGTACGCGCGAGCGTCTGTGTTGCTGTGTAGGCGGATGCAGAAACTCGCGTACACAGTCGCGAGCTCCAACGCGCTGTCGTTCCAGGACGACTCGCCCTTGCCGGCCGCGCGGTGCGGGGTGTACCAAAGCCCGATCTGACCTTGCACGGTCATCACGGTGTGGAGCGCGCCGGTGCCGATGTGCTCCCTGAGCACAGCCCGCATCTCGTTGGCGACCATGTACAGGTTGCCGTCGTAGTCCACCACCGACACCCACATGCACGACTGTTCGCCGGGTTTGATGTGGAAGTAGCAGTTCTTGAGGCTCTTCGTGCGAAACAGCGCGACGTATCCGTGGCGCAGCGTCCGCGTGCGGGCCGCGTAGTCGCCGTCGAGGCGGAAGTCTGCGAGGTCCTCAATCGGGCAATCCGATGTCGTGACCTCGCCCGTAGCTGTTGATTCTGGAAGTACAATCTCAGACATTGGTGACCTTGAAGTGGCGCCAAGCGCCGTGGAAGTGTTCAAAAGTGACTCAAGATGGTGTGCACTCGCGGAGCCAAAACTACCTGTTATTTTTGGCTAATATGCTTGATCTTGTAGACGTGACCCGCGTTACTGTGGCGGACCACGCGCTTCATCTGCAGCCCGCCAACGTTGCGGTCCAGCAACTTCGTGATCGCATGACTGAATCCGAGCGCACGAAGCTTCACTGGGTCGACGTCGAAGACGACTTTGAGGGCTTCCGCCAGCAACGCTGTGTCGAAACGGGCGGCACCGGACTCCGTGGCGCGACACAGCGCCGCAAATACGTCCTTGGAAGTGAAATGCTGCTCCGCTGGAAACAGCTCAGCGAGTTGTTCCAGCGCAATTCCGAAGGCTTCCGTCTCGGGGTCGGCGTCAGCCTTGAATTGCGCCAGATTCTGCAGCGGGTCGGCTGTCCCGGCCCACACGAGCGCTGATCGCACGCGGCGGCTCCACGCGTCGAAGCCGCGCATCGGCTTGAGCCCCATGTCGGGCGAGCCAGCCGCCATGTGGGCGCGGCAAATGGTCAGCACTGCGGCGATCAGCCGACCTCGGTTCGCAAGAATCCAGGCCTTGGCGTCGGGCCGCTGCAGCGGGCGTTCGGCAATGTGTTCCAGATCCGTCGCCAACTTGACTATGACGACCCGCCCGAGCATGTCGACGTGGTACGTGAGGCGGTTGCCCGTGAAGAAAATGGTGGCGACCATCGGGCCTGTGTAGAAATCGTTGGTTCGAAGTTTGCGTCCGCGCCACGTGCGAGACGTGACTGCCGCCTCGATCGGGGCACCGCCGATGCGCCTCGCGACATTGTCGAAGGCGATGATCGGGTCGCCGGTCTTGACGTGCCCGGTGATGCGCTTCTCCACTTCCTCGTCGGTACCAAACGCCTCTACCTCTGCCGTTTCACCTGTGAGAATCAGCGAAACGCCTTCCACCGTGTGGGACTTGCCGATCCTCGGCGACGCTGCGGTGATGACGAAGGCTGGTACGCAGCCATCGATGGCGCTCCGCACAACCGACGTCGCGACGGCGGCGAGCGTCGCGGCAAGGTCGGCTCGCCGGTCCGCGAACAAGGCGTCCTTCTGCATCTCCGTCAGGAGCGCCAACGCGGCTTGCACTGCAGCTTGGGTCGGGTTTCGGGGAACGGCCGGGACAATGAGGCCGGGTGTCTCGGCGTAGTAGATGCCCGATGCCTCGTCGAAGCCGGGCTTGTCGATCAGGCGTCCACCCGGCAGAAGCGCGGGGATGTTGACCAGGCTAAGCAACCGCGGAAACGGCGACGTCGGGCACGCCATGATGGCGCGGACGAGTGCAGGGGGCACGGCGATGTCCACTTCGTCATGCGTGAACCGAATGACCGCCGACAGCAATAGAGTCAGGTGCGGCGCCGTGACAAAATGGATCTTTTCCGCCGTCTCGACTTGCAGCGATCCAGCGCGACCAACTGAGGCGAGCCGACCCGCGTAGACAAAGAGCGGCAGGTTGCTGTTCAACAGGGCGCGTCTGGTTTCACATACGACCTGCGCGAGGTTGGCTGCGTGCCACTTCACCACAGTGCGGCCGTCGCCCTGAGTCCTCGCCTGGTTGGTGGATTCGTCTTCCTTCACGCCATTCGGCTCCACATCTGGGATTTCGTGAACGAAAATTGGCTCGACTTCGAATCCGCCACCAAGGCCGTCACAATCGTCACTATCGTCACCGTTCGATGGAGGGCGGGCTGTTTTGCCATCACCGGGATCGTCCTCAAAGTCGTCCACATCGTCACCGGCATCGCCACTATCGTCGGGCACGCTGTCGGCCCTGCCGGCGTCCACTGTGCAGTCGCTGGTCGGGCCACCACCGGGTTCTCCTTCGGGCGCGGCCGCGGCGCCAGGTGCGTTCGGGTGCGCGCCGGGTGGCGGCGCCCGGGGCGGCTCTAAGCCGAGGTCCATCACGCAGCCTCCTGGAAATACCACAACGACATGTAGCTGTTGAAGAACTTGGCGGTATCGACGGTGGAGTCCCCCACGCATTTGGCGATGATGACGTCTTCCGGCGTAGAAGTCGGAGCCCGCGGATCCGCGCCGTCGATGGCGGCCAGCGCTTCGGCCGAGAGAAGGCCGCCGGCGAGGGTCTTTAGATGATCCGGTTGCATGTTCTGCTCCTTTGTCTTCGTGGTGTTGATGGAACGCGCGCGCGGCGTGCGACGTGGCGGGGGGATAAGTGCCGCGCCGGACACGCCGCCAGAACCGCCGTAGCTCACGCCTCCACGGCTGGAGGAACCGCGGCCGCGCTTATCCGGCTAGAGGGCTGGTGCTCAAATGGTCGTGAGCGTCGTCATCTTTGACGAGCGCCCCTAGCAGGCTGTTGAA
>CAINLT010000164.1 GCA_903850505.1 uncultured Myxococcales bacterium
GAAAGTTGGCACGGTCCTTGCTTACTCCTACAAGCAGCTCCCAAAGAAACGGAGCCCACAGAACCCCGGAGGACCCCATGAATACGCGTCGCAACCACATCCAGCTGCTCCCCACCTACATCGGCACGGCGGTCAGCTTTCTCACTTACTTGGTCCTGGGCGCGGTCCCGGGCATCCTGTACGGCGGCTACATGGGCCTCGTGATGTCGACCGCGCTCTTTGGCAACGCCGCGGAACCGTCCATCCTCGCCCGCATCGTCACCGGCGGCGGCATGGCGCTCGGCCTCTTCGCGTCGCTCTTCTTCTTCCTCGTCATCGGCGCGTTCGTCGGCACGGTCGTTGGCCTGCCCTTCGCGCCGATCCTGCGGCGGATCGCGGAAGGTTCGCCGCAGCCGGTTGAAGCCAAGGCGCAGATTCAGCAGCAGTAGCAGCTGGCGCATTCAGCGCCCAGTCAGCCCTGTGCCCATGCGACGAGGCCCTCCGAAGCACACCGCTTCGGGGGGCTTTTCGCGTCATCCGGCGCCTCAGGTGGCCATTCCGCTGTTCGCCGAATCGTCGATTGACGCGGTCCACGCGCGTGCGTCGGGTTGTTATGAGCATTCATGTGCAACTGTGAGACTTTGTATCTACACGAATCTACTCAGGAAATCACCTTGATTTCGCTTCAGCGCCGTCGATACTTTGAGGGTCCATGTGCCCCTGCGCGCGGCGTTTCCGGAGTCAGTCGATGCGGGCAAAGTGGATAGGAATCAGCCTGATCGGACTCCTGGCGGCCTGCACGTCAGCGGCGCGCGGTGGAGCGAGCGACGACGGCGGTGCCGATCCCGCCGAGGACGCAGCAGTCGAAGCGCTGAGCGACACGACGGATGACGCCGGAGCGGATGCCTCCACCGATGCCGATAGCGCAGATGTTCCGGCGGCGCAGACCGCAGACGTGGCGCCCGTCGAGCCCGCGCACCCCCACGTGTGGCCCGCCGCCCCGACGACGTACACGACCGTCAGGCCGCTGCTGACGCAATACTGCGCGTCCTGTCACGCGGCGAGCGTGGTCGGCGCTGCCCGAAACGGCGCGCCGGAGCACGAGACGCTGGACGACCCGGACGCCCTCAAGTCCGAAATCGCCCACCTCCGCGACTACACAACGCTGCCACCTGGGCCAACTGGCAAGGTGATGCCGCCCGCGGGCTGGCCGCAGCCGAGCGTCGCAGAACGGGCGCTGCTTGTGCAGTGGCTGAACGACGGAGCCAAGACACAGGCGGATCACTGCTTTCGGAATTTTACCGCGGGCGACACGCGCATCGTCACAGTGCCGACGGCGGGCGGGCGGCCCGACGTGCACACGAACCACAACGGCATCTACACGCCACAATCGCCGGATGTGTTGCAGAAAGGTGACCTCATCCAAGGGCGCTTTCCGGTGCCTGCCGGGTCGACCTTCCACCTGCACGCCACGCGGCCGCCGCTGGGCTATGCGCGTCAGCCGGTGACCATGCAGTGGTTCCGCGACTGCCAGCCCGTCGCCCCGCCAGCTGGCGCGGAGTTGGGGCCGGATGGCACGCTGAACTGGACGCCGGGCTGGGATGACATCGATGACCACGTGGTGCAGCTGAACGCTGCGGGCGGCGATGAAGGCCGGGAAATCATCATCGCGGCGCGACCGGACACGCCGTCGACCGGCTGCCACGACGATTCTGGGGCGCTGGAAGTGAGCGCGACGGTGCCGAGCCAGACTGGCGTGGCGTCCACGCCGATTGTCATCACCATCCACAACCAAGGCGGTCAGGCGGTCGCGCTGACTGATATTGCTGTGCGCGGCATCGCGGCGGGAGGAACGCCCGATCCCATCTACCCGCCCCAGCTGCAAGGCAAGATCCTGCAGCCGGGCGAGACGGCGCAATTCAGCAGCCTGATGTGCGCGTTTCCGAGCCTCGACCTGCCGAATCGACCTGCCCGTTACGTCGTCACGGCGTCGGGCACGGTAGTGGGCAGCAATGAGCCCATCTGCGGTGGTTTTATCTCATCGACGACAACCATCGCGGGGGCCGTGCCGGCGCCGCCCGGACGCGAGCTGCCGGAGTTGGAGGAAGTGGCGCGGCTGATGGGCCTGCTCCAACAGGACGCGACAACCAAGTCGCTGATGGTCAGCGATTACAACAAGGATGGGCTCATCGATTTCGCCTTTTCCCAGATGGGCCACGCGCCGCGCGTCCTGCTTGCGACGGGCGACCAATTGCACTTTTCCTTGGCCTCGACGCTCGAGTACGACGGCACGCTTGGCATCGCCGCAGGGCTTGTGGACCGGCTGGGCAATGGGACGCAGGACCTGCTGCTCGTCAACTGGCCAGATCTCCAGGACATCACCAAGTACCTCGCCAGCGTCCGGCTCTATCGCAATGACGGCGTGGGCAATTTCACGCTCGACACGCAGACCATGGCGACGACGGAGCACATTGCCGGGCGCAATGCGAACGTGCTGGATTTTGACAATGACGGTTTTGAGGACGTGTACGTCACCACCTGCGGCGGCGTCTTTGACCAAAATGAGAACCATCCGCCCGGCTATCAGGTCCCAACCAATCTGCTGTACCACAACAACGGCCAAGGCGGCTTTGCTGAGATCGGCGTGGCAGCGAATGCCCGTGGCTCGCTGACTGCAAGCGGCCTTGCGGTCATCGACGCCAATGAGGACGGCTGGCCAGATCTCTGGATGAACGGCTACGGCCAGCCCATGCTGCTCATCAACCAGGCCGATGGCACGTTTGCGGAGCAAAAATTGGATTTCAGCGGGTGGAAGTACCACTACCTGGATCCGAAACAGCCGGACAAGCTGCGGTTCGGCACTTGGATGAACGGCTTTGGCGATTTCAACGCCGACGGCCACATCGACATCGTCGTCGGCTCGATGCTGTACCGCAACGCTGAAGTGCCCAATCACGTCTGGATCGGCGATGGCAAGGGCGGTTTCAAGCTCGATTCGGACACGTGCAACCTCGGCCACGCCGATCCGTGCCTGTCCTGGTCAATGGGTCTGCAAGTTGGCGATTTCAATGACGATGGCTATCCGGAAGTCTACATGGGCGGCGGCGAGCCGAGCATGGGCTGGCACCACCAACTCTGGCTGAACGCGACGCTGAAGCCGGGCGACATGCCGCATTTCCTCGACCGGACCGCCTACCTCGATTATCCGGCGTCAGGCGCCACGACCCGCTATCCGTACCGCGGCCATGGCGGCACCCTGCTCGACCTGGACGGCGACCTCGATCTCGACTTTGTCCAAGGCAACGGCGGCATGGACCCCGACGGCAGCGATCCCGGCGCGATGGAAGCCTGGCGCGTGTTCCTGAACCGCGGCACCAAGAACGGCAAGCTGGAACTGGATCTGCTCGGCTTTCCTTCGAATCTCAACGCGGTCGGCGCCCGCGTGGACGTCGTTCTCGCCGGCGGCACGGGGCCCCAGCACCTGCGCCAGTGGATGTTCCCAAACAACGGTTTTGGCGGCGCCAATCTGGCGGGGCGGCTGCATTTTGGCCTGTACGACGCCAAGCAAATCGTGTCCCTGCAAGTCCTGTGGCCCGATGGTCAGGTGACTGTGCACCAGCCGCAGCTCAACACGCGTTTGCCGATCAATGAGAAGGACTTTATCCGGTACGGTACGGATTTCCGCAAGGACAACGGCGGCTTTACCGGCGGCGGCCAGCTGATCAATCGGTCGCTGTGTTTTGACCAAGGCGAAACCGCCCTGCACACGGTCGTCGGCGCGGGCATCGAGAGCTCCCTGGCGGCGCGCGTCGACTTTGGCTCCGGTGCCGATGCTGGCCAATCCGCGACGCTGGCCATGAACGGCAACGGCGGATCGGTCTCGCTGCATTTTGCCCAAGGGAGCATCACGCTGCAGACCAGCGGCGGCAAGAGCCTCAGCGCGCCCCTGCAAATTCAAGTCAATCGGCGGTTCCTGGCGCGCGTGGCAGTGGAGAAAAATGCCGCGGGAACGACTGACGCGGTCGCCTACGTGAACACGCGGGAAGTGGCGCGCTTGCCGGGAATCAGCGGATTCGTGCCACAGGAGATTGCGCTCTCAGGCAAGAAGACCTGCTGGGCGATGGTGAGCCTGCGCTGATCGGACCCGCGGCGACCGCAGCCGGGCAATGGGGATGGGCCGCTGCGGTCGCAACCGTGGCTGCGCGAGCCGCAGGTTCCCAACCGCTGAGCCGCGTTGCGCTCGCGTGGGAGAAGTCGGGGAAACCCGCCAACGCTCAGTGACCGCGGCCGCGACCGCCACCGTGACCGCCGCC
>CAINLT010000165.1 GCA_903850505.1 uncultured Myxococcales bacterium
ACATCTTCCTGAACGGTCATGCGACGCAGCGCGCGCCGGGCAGCCTGAACGTGTCGTTCGCGTACGTGGAAGGCGAGTCCTTGCTCATGGGCATCAGCGAGATCGCGGTCTCCTCGGGCAGCGCGTGCACGTCGGCTTCCCTGGAGCCGAGCTACGTACTCAAGGCGCTGGGCGTGGACGATGAGCTGGCGCACACCTCGATTCGCTTTGGCATCGGCCGGTTCAACACGGAAGAAGAGATCGACTACACGATCGAACGCGTCGTCGACGTGGTGACGCGGCTGCGCGAGATGTCGCCGCTGTGGGAGATGGTCCAGGAAGGCATCGATCTGCGGACGGTCAACTGGACGGGTCACTGAAGCAACTTGGGTTTTTTGCCAGCAAAGAGGTCGTGTAACCATGGCGTATTCTGAAAAAGTTCTGGATCACTACAACAATCCGCGCAACGTCGGCGCGCTGCCCAAGGACGATCCCAGCGTCGGCACCGGCGTCGTGGGCGCGCCCGAATGCGGCGACGTGATGAAGCTGCAGATCAAGGTCGGCGCCAATGGCGTGATCGAAGACGCGCGCTTCAAGACGTTCGGCTGCGGTTCGGCGATCGCCTCGTCGTCGCTGGCGACCGAGTGGGTCAAGGGCAAGACGCTGGCGGAAGCCGCGCTCATTCGCAACACGGACATCGTGCAGGAACTCAACCTCCCGCCGATCAAGATTCACTGTTCCGTGCTGGCGGAAGACGCGATTCGCGCGGCGCTGGCTGATTTTGCCGCGAAACAAGAGAAGAACGCGTAAGCGTAGCGAGGCACACGATGATCGTCGTCACTGAAAGCGCCATTGACCGTCTGAAGATTGTCGCCGGTGAAGCCAACGTCGAGTTGGCCGGCATTCGCGTCGGCGTGACCGGCGGCGGCTGCTCTGGTTTGAGCTACGTGCTCGACTTTGAGAAAGAAGCCCGCCTCGGCGACCGCGTCTTTGGCGAGAATCCCAAGATCTTCGTCGACCGCAAGAGCCTCGTCTTTCTGGACGGGACCACGCTCGACTTTGAAGGCGGCTTGAACGGCAAGGGTTTCGTCTTCAAGAATCCCAACGCCACCGCCAGTTGTGGCTGCGGCTCGTCGTTCGCTGCCTGACCTCCGTCCCGGACAATCCGCCATGGCCGAGCAATTTGACCACCCTGCCGCGGACTCCCCCGACGCGCCGCGCGCTGTGCGGCCGTGGGTCGTCAATCCGCAGACGGGCGCCGTCGATCTCGATCGCCAGCCCTTGCCGGGTGAACCGGAGCCGGACTACTTCGCTCTCCTTGGCCTGCCGCGGCGCATCCTGCTGGACGCGGACGCCATTGAAATCGCGCACCGCAGCCTGATTCGCGGCCTGCACCCGGATCGCTTCCACGCGCAAGGGCCGCAAGCCGTCGCCAAGGCGCAATGGCATTCCTCGCGGGTCAATGACGCCTGGCGCGGCCTCAAGACGCTGGAGCAGCGGGCTGCGTACGTGCTGACGCTCGCGGGCGAGAACCTGGACGAACGCTATCGGCCGCCGGCGAACCTTCTGATGCAGGTGATGGAAGCCAACGAGGCGATTGATGAAGCGGGCCACGATCCCGCGGCGCGGGTGCAACTGCTCGATCTGCTTTCTGATTTTCAAGCGCAGCGCGCGGTGCTGACCGCGACATTGGCGCAGGCTGCGGCGTCATGGGATGCTGCCCAAGCTGCGGCGGATCCCGCGGCGGCTTCGACCGCGCGCGCGGACCTGCGTGCCGTGCTCGGTCAAGCGCGCTACATCGATAACCTGATCGGCCGAGCCAACACGGCCCTCTCCGCCCCGGACGCGGCCTACCCGGCAAACTGAGCAATTCATGGCAATCCAGATCTCGTTTGGCGGCGAAAAGCGCCAGGAAAAGCCCGTTGTCGCCGTTGGCATTGACCTGGGCACGACCAATAGCCTCGTGGCCTACGTCGGTCCTGACGGACAGCCGCGGGTGATCGGCGGCGAAGATGGCGCGATGGTGCCGTCCGTGATCGCGTTTGACGCCAACGGGCAGTTGGCCGCGGTCGGGCACAAGGCCAACGCGGAGCTGCTCACGCATCCCGAGCGCACGATCTACTCGGTCAAGCGGATGATGGGGCGCAGCGCCCATGAAATCGTCCATGAGCTTGGGCTTTTGCCGTTCCAGGTGCACACCGCGCCGGGATCGGCGGCGGTGCGGATCGAGGTTGCGGGCCAGAAGCTGACGCCGCCCGAGCTGAGCGCGTACGTCCTGCGCGAACTCAAGCGGCGCGCGGAGGCGCATCTGGGCCAAGTCGTCGACAAGGCTGTGATTACCGTGCCCGCGTATTTCAACGACGCGCAGCGGCAGGCGACCAAGGACGCGGGTCGGCTTGCCGGGCTGGACGTGCTCCGCATCGTCAACGAGCCGACGGCCGCGGCGCTTGCGTACGGGCTGGACAAGAAACCGGAAGGCCGGATCGTGGTCTACGATCTGGGCGGCGGTACTTTTGACGTGTCGATCCTCGCGATGCACGAAGGCATGACGGAAGTGCTGGCGACCGGTGGCGATACCCATCTGGGCGGCGACGATTTTGACCGGCTGCTCGTGGAGACCGTAGCGGCGCAGCTGGAGAGCGCGGGGATGCCCGTGAACGGCGACGCGGAGAAGCTCCAGCGCCTGCGCAAAGCGTGCATTGAACTGAAGATCGCGCTGTCTGATGCGGAGCATGCGACGGTCCAGGCTGAACTCGTCGTGGGTCAGCGCATTGAGCTGGCCTTTGACCGCCGCGATTTTGAAGCGCTCATCGCGCCGCTGGTGGAGAGGACGCTCGCGCCGTGCCGCCAAGCGCTGCGCGACTCCGGTCTGACGGTGGCGGAGCTGGATGAAGTGCTGCTTGTCGGCGGCTCGACGCGGATTCCGCTGGTGCGC
Source organism: uncultured Myxococcales bacterium (assembly GCA_903850505.1). Lineage (GTDB taxonomy): Bacteria > Myxococcota_A > UBA9042 > UBA9042 > UBA9042 > CAIYBN01. The sequence continues at coordinate 2,915 of CAINLT010000165.1, forward strand.
CGCAAGGTTCAGGAGCTGTTTGGCAAAGCGCCGCGGGGGGACATCGATCCGGATCAGGTCGTGGCGCTGGGCGCGGCGGTGCAGGCCGACATCATGACGACCGGCCGGCGGGACATGCTGCTGTTGGATGTGACGCCGCTGTCGCTCGGCATGGAGACTGTCGGCGACGTGGTGGTGAAGATCATCAACCGCAACAGCTCGATTCCCGCGTCCGCGACGGAGGAATTCACGACGTCGGTGGACAACCAGACGGGCGTCGTCGTGCACGTGCTCCAGGGCGACCGCGAGCTGGTCAAAGACTGCCGCAGCCTGGCCAAGTTTGTCGTGCCGATTGAGCCGCTGCCGGCGGGTTTGGCGCGCGTGGCGGTGACGTTCCTGATCGACGCGAACGGCATCCTGCACGTGACGGCGAAGGATGTGCGGACGGGCCGCGAGAAGTCGATCGAAGTGAAGCCGAGCTATGGCCTGACCGACGATGAAGTGCTGCGGATGCTGGAAGACGCGTTTGACAACGCCGAGGGCGATCTGAACAACCGGATGTTCCTGGATGCCAAGAACGAGGCGGAGCTGATCCTGGACGCGACAAAGCGCGCGCTGTTGGGCCCGGCGGGCGCGCGGCTGGAACCCGAGGAGCGCGAGGAGATTGACGGTGCGATCGCCGGCCTCGCCGCTGCGGTGCGGACCGAGCAAGCGGAGCCTGTGCGCAAAGCCCAGCGGCGCCTCAATGATGCAACCTGGCGGCTCGCGGAACTGTCGATGGCTGAAGCGCTGAACGCGGCGGTGCATGACCCGCAGCTCGCGACCGTGCTGGCGCAGGCGCCGGACCCGGCTTCCGTGAAGCCCGACCATCATGGCAACCGGATCAAGTAGGATCAGCCCGCAACGGCTTGCCGACGCGCGGGCCAGCTTGCGCGCATGCCGCTTGTGTCCGCGCGCGTGCGGCGTCGATCGCACCGCCAGCAGCAGTGGCGCGTTCTGCCGCCTGGACGCCACCGCCACCGTCTACCGCGAACTCCTCTCGCTCGGCGAAGAGGCGGCCATTTCCCCAACCTGGCTCGTCGATCTCGGCGGCTGCAGCCTGCGCTGCCTGTTCTGCTCGGAGTGGTCCCACGTCGTGCATCCGCGCGCGGCGCCGGCCCAGATGCTGACCGCGGATTGGTTTGTCCCGCAACTGCAGAAGCGTCGACAGCAAGGCGCGCGCACGATCAGCTTTGCCGGCGGCGATCCGACGGTGAGCCTCGTTGCGGTGCTCGAAGTGCTCGCGCAAGTCGCTGACGCCGATTGGCTACCGGTGGTCTGGAACTGCAACGGCTGGCTGAGCGATACCGCGCGGGAGTTGCTGGCGCCGGTCGTGACGACTTGGCTTGTCGACGTGAAATTCGGCAATCCGGATTGTGCGCGTCGCGTCGCGGGGATCGATGGCGCGCTCAACGCCCGGGAGGTTGCACGCACGCTGGAATTCGCCCGCGATCGCGGCCTCATGCTGCGCCACCTCGCGATGCCGGGCCATCTGGAATGCTGCACACGTCCGGTCGTGGCGGCGATGGCGCGCGACTACCCGGAAATTCCCCTGAACGTGATGGCGCACTACCTGCCGATGGGACCTGCCCGCACGGGACGGCTGGCACACGCGCCGGAGCTGACGCGGCTGTTGAGCGCCGCGGAGCAGGTCTCAGAGGTTGTGAATTCTTCGAATTCCCAACCTCTGAGCTTTTGTCTTGATCCAGCGGCCAAGAACCGCCTGAAATGAATTCAGGCGGTTTCGGCCGCTGCCAGTCCGCAGCCGCGGCCTGAGCGAGCCCGTGAAAACAAGTCTTCACAGGTCTCGCTTGTCGCCCTTCGCCCGGGAATCGCGCCGGCGCACTGAGGGCGGCGACGGCAATTGAGACTTGTGAGACCGGATTTTGGTCTCACTTTGGCTCCGGTTGTCGTCGCTGATTTTCTGCAACCCATTGTTTGCATGTGTGAATGCGCCAATCCGTAAGTTGGCACAACCGATGCACATCCGTCCGCTGCGGGCATCTGGACCGCCCGCGTACGGAGTTTCCATGCACTTCACGCTCACCCGTCATCTTACGCGCTCCTTCTGTGCCGTGTTGCTCGGTCTCTGGCTCACGGCGTGCGCCACCGAACCTGCCGGCGATGCGGTGGACCACGATGCCGCCAATCCGGCTGATGCTGCTGGCGACGCGGCGCAGATTGCGCCCGGTGGTTTCGCCGCGGCAGTTTCCGCTGGTGTGGAGAGTCCGCAGCCCTTCATTGTCACGTTGCGGGTCGCTCTGGACGATGGCGCCGATGATGCTGAGCGCGAAGCGCGGATCGCGACCGCGCGCGAAGCCTTGCTGGCGCGCCTGCCCCGTTCGGAGGTGACGGTGGCGCGCACGTACACTTTGCTCCCCGCGGTGGCCTTGCGTGCGCCGCCGCACTGGCGGGACGCGATTGCCGCGCTCCCGGAAGTGGAGGCGGTGCAGGACGATTTGCGGATGCAGATGAACCTGAAATTCGCCGCGCCGATGGTGCAGGCCACGGACGCGCACAAGCTGGGCTTCACGGGCAAGGGCGTGCGCATCGCCGTGATCGATACGGGCATTGACGCCCAGCATCCGGATCTGGCCGGTCACGTCGCCGCGCAGCACTGCTTCACGCAGGGCGCGTGTCCGCCGAACGGGACCGCGGAGTCCAACTTCGCCACGGACGACGAGGGGCACGGCACCCACGTCGCCGGCATCCTCGTCAGCGCCGGCAAAGTGGCCGCGCCGGGCATCGCGCCGGGTGCCGACGTCGTCGCGGTGCGCGTCCTCGACAAGAGCGGCTCGGGCAGCGACTCAGACATTCTCGCCGGTCTGGACTGGGTCGCTGCACACGCCAAGGCCTTCAACATTCGCGTCATCAACATGAGCCTCGGCTCGCAGCAGAGCTGGGCGGGCGCGTGCGACAAGGCGGATCCGGCGACGTCGGGCGCCGTCAAGCTTCTGGGCCAAAAGGGCGTTGCCGTGTTTGCCGCGGCTGGCAATGAGGGCGAACTGAACGGCTTGGGCAATCCAGCGTGCCTGGCGCAAGTTCACGCCGTTGGCGCGGTGTACACGCATGACCTCGCGGCGGCCAACTACCCCGGGCTGTGCGCGGACAAGGCGCCCAAGGCTGGCACGCTGACGTGCTTTTCCAATCGCGGGAAACACCTGCATCTCGTCGCGCCGGGTGCGCCGATTGTGTCCGTTGGCATGGGCGGCGGCACGGCGACGATGTCCGGCACGTCGCAGGCTTCACCCGTCGCCGCGGGCGTCGCTGCGCTGGTGCTCGCGTGCAAGCCGACGTTGACGAACGCCGCGCTCGACAAGCTGCTGCAGCAGACGGGCAAGCCGGTCGCCGACGGCGCAACGGGCCTGACCTTCCGTCTCGTCCAGGCGGCGGCGGCGCTCAAGATCGCGTGCCCCAAGTAGGACGCGCGTCCTGCGTGCGGCTCATTGCGCCAGGCCATTTCGCCGCGGATTTGCACAGTCCAGCGCGCGCCGCTACCCTGCCGCGCGTGCGAGGCGACTTTCCCCAGCCCTTTGGCCCCTATGAACTGCTGCGGCGAGTGGGTCGCGGCGGTATGGCTGAGGTATTCCTCGCCAAAGCGCCGTCAACTCAGGGACAACCGCGGCTCGTCGCCGTGAAGCGGATGCATCCGCAGCTCAGCAACGACCGTTCGGCCGTGGACATGTTGGTCCAGGAAGCCAAGCTGTGCATGCGGTTTGACCATCCGGCCATCGCCCAGACGTTTGAGCTCGGCCACCACGACGGCATCTGGTACTTCGTCATGGAGTACGTGGACGGCATCGACCTCGGCGCGCTCGCGCACGTGGTCACGGCGCTGGGCGAGCGCCTGGACCCAGTCGCGGTGGCGTACATCGTCTCCGCGATGGCGCGCGGTCTGGACCACGCGCACAAGCTCAAGGGCACGGACGGGCGGCCGCTCGGCATCGTGCACCGCGACGTGTCGCCGCAGAATGTGCTGATCAGCCTGCGCGGCGAGGTGAAGCTCATCGATTTTGGCGTTGCCAAGGTTGCGGCCAAGATTGAGCAGACGATCGCGGGTGTCATCAAGGGCAAGTACGCCTACATGAGCCCTGAGCAGGCCGCCGCTGAGCCGCTCGACGCACGCTCCGACGTGTTCAGCTTGGGGATCTGCCTGTTTGAGCTGCTGGCGGCGCAGGGCCTGTTCCGGCAGAAGGAGACCGCGTCGCCGTTCGCCGTGCTGCACGCGGTGCGGGAAGGCGTGATTCCGCCGCTGCGCTCCATCATGCCGGACGTGCCGCAACCGCTCGCGGACATCACCGCGCGCTGCCTGAACCGCGATCGCGCGCAACGTCCGGGCAGCGCGGCGGAAGTCGCGGATGCCCTGGATGCCTGGCTCACCGTCGCAGCGCCGACTTTTGGCCCGCAAGCGCTCGCCGCCCTTGTTGCGGGAATCCTCGCCGACGCGCCCGAGCAGGCGCGTGCGCCGTCGGACATTGCGACGCCGCCGCTGCCGCATCTCGATCGCACGTCGTTCGTGCAGTCGCCTTACACGATTGTCAGCCACGTGCCGGTCGCGCCGAACCGACTCCACACGCCAATCATCCGGCCGCTGTGGTGGCCCACGCATCAGGCGACGCTGCAGTTTCTCGCGGTCGGCGCTGGCGCGCTCGTGTTCACGGTTGCGTGGATGCTCGTCGCGTGGCTGGTGCGTTCGGGCCGGCTGTAGCCCTTACAACACCCGCAGATCCGTCGTCGGTACGCGCACGCTCATCAGGCCCAGCAGCACTTGGACGTGCGCGCCTGAGACTTCCGCGACCGTGCCCGTCTTCCCGGCAAACAGGCCCTTCTGCAGCTCCACGCGCGCGCCCGCCGCGAGGAGGCCCGTGCTCGCCGCCGGTTTCTGCGGCGTCGGACCCAGCTCAAACGGCCGACCCGGGGCGAAGCTCGACGACCGTTCATTTGACCGTGGCGGCTGCGACTGAAAATCTGGCCGGCGCGTCTGCGGCTGCCGCATCGGCTCAGGACGGCGCGGTGGCGGCGCGTAGGGCATCGGCTCAGGGCGGCGGATTGGCTCAGGATGCCACGTCGGCGGCATGATGCGGTCAATTGGCGGCCGCATGGCTTCTGCCTGACCCGCGCGCGCCTCCGTTTGCGGCGCCCACTGCGGACGGTAGCCTCGCCGGGCCGGCGGATCGCGCGAAGCGCCCGGCAACGCTGGCTGCGTCGACGGCGCGGGCGCCGCCTCCTGCGTCTCGTCGGCTCCTGGCTCGGGGCCCGATTCCGGTCCAGCTTGGAGCTCCGCGGCGACAACCGGCGTCACCGCCGCCAACGTCACGCCCAGCAACTGCGCCAGCAGCGGCAGCACGACGCCGCTCCACGCGGCCAGCTCGTCAACCGTCAGCAGCCCGCCGATCGCCTCGGCCCGCGTCATCAGGCGCTCCAGCAGCAGGTCGCCCGCGAGTTCAGACGCGGTCAGCGCCTCCGGCGTCAGTTCGGTCTCGCCCAGCTTGACGCCCATGCCGGCCAGTCCGGCCAGCTCCGCGAGCGTCGCCTGCATCGGCCGCCAGGCCGCCTGTTGCTCGCCCGGCAGCCGCAAGCGCAGCGTCACACCCGCCTGATCGATGACAACGCCGGCATAGATGTGCGCCGTCTCCACGTTCTCGGCGCCCGCGCGCGTCCACGCGACCGTCAGCGACCGCACTTCATGCTGGTTGGTAAAAGCCGGTTCCTGACGACTGGACCAAAGTTCCAGCCCCGCCGGACTCAGCCCAGCCGCTGCGACGGCACTCTCGAGCGCTGCAGCCAGCCGCAGCCGCACCTTGGTCCGTTCGGGCGTGAAGCGATTGGAGCGCCACTTCGCGGAATCGAAGGCGGCAAAGTCGCTGTCTTGCCAACCAGCGAATTCTTCAGAGAAAAGTGCCACCGTTCATCCCGATGCAATGCGCGTCGACGCGCGGTTCCGCTTTTGTCACGGGACCGGCGGCCAACCTGTGCGGCGCCGCTGTCTTGGCTGTTGAAACCCGGAAACTAGACCGAAAGCGCGACGCGGGCTTGGCGCGCCTCGCCGTCCGCAAGCGCGTCCAGGCTGAACGGCGTCAGCCAGTGCGCATAGTCATCATTGCGGCCGCGGACGATGTCGAAGAACGCCTGCTGCAACTCTTCCGTCATCGGGCCACGCGCGCCGCGGCCGATCGTGCGGCGATCGATCTCGCGCACCGGCGTCACTTCCGCGGCCGTGCCGGTAAAGAAGACTTCGTCGGCGCAGTAGATCTCATCGCGGGCGAACAAGCGCTCGGTCACGCGAATGCCGCGCTTGCGGGCGATCTCGATGATGGACGCGCGGGTAATGCCCGACAGGATGTTGGCGGAGAGCGGCGGGGTCACGAGCTCGCCTTCGATCACCATGAAGATGTTCTCGCCGGTGGCTTCCGTGATGTATCCCTGCTCATTGAGTAGGATTGCTTCGTCAAAGCCGTTGGAAACCGCTTCACGCTTGGCGAGGATCGAGTTGATGTACTGGCCGGTCAGCTTGGCCTTGGACATCACGGACGCGTGGCCGGGGCGCTTGAACGAGCTGATCGACGCGCGAATGCCGTTGGCAAGGCCTTCTTCGCCGAGGTATGCGCCCCATTTCCACGCCGCGACCATGGCGTGGATCGGGTTGCCCTTGGCGCCGATGCCCATCGCGCCGTCAGCGATGTAGATGACCGGCCGCAGGTAGCCTTCATCCAGACCGTTGGCGATCAGCGTGTCGACGCACGCGCGCGACAGCGTCGGCACGTCATACGTCAGGCCCTGATCCAGGGTCACGAGGTGGCACGAAGCCAGCAGCCGGTTGATGTGATCGCCCAAGCGAAACACCGCGCCGTAGCCGCTCCGGTGTTGCTGGTAGGCGCGGATGCCTTCAAAGGCGCCAAGGCCGTAGTGGAAAGTGTGAGTCAGGTGTGGAAGGCGGGCTTCTTCCGCCTCAACCATCTTGCCGTTGAGCCAAACGCGCACGTCGGACATCGTATCCTCCCCCTGCCGGAGGTAAGGAAACCGGCAGGGGTATGAGCCTAGCCCAGCCATAAGCCGCTGACAACGCCAAAACCCCGCTTACTGTGGGCGTGTGACAACTTGCAAACAATCCGGCTTGCGGCTACGTATGCGGCCGTACAGACGACAAAGGAGACGGCAATGGCGCAGGCGAAGTTGACAGTGGTTATTCTGGCCGCCGGGCTCGGCAAACGCATGGCGTCCCGGCTGCCCAAAGTGCTGCATCCCGTGTTGGGCGAACCCATGCTGGGCCATGTGCTCCGCGCGGCCGAAGCGCTGGAACCGACCAGAATTGTTGTGGTCACTGGCCATGGCCGCGAGCAGGTGGAATCGTGGCTCGCGAGCCGCGCCAATCCGCTGCCGATCACGTGCATCGAACAGGTGAATCCCAACGGGACGGGGCACGCGATGCTGTGCGCCCAACCGGCGTGGGAGGATGCGAGCGAAGTGCTGATTCTGTATGGCGATGTGCCGCTGCTGCGGGTGCCGACGCTGGATGCGCTGGTCCGCGATCGCGGCGATCGGCCGTTGTCCCTCCTCGTGGCGCACGTGCCGGATCCGACGGGCTATGGCCGCGTGGTGCTGAACGGCGCGGAGATCGCGCGCGTCGTGGAGCACAAGGACGCGAGCGAGGCGGAACGCGCCATCACGGCCGTCAATGCCGGGATGATGGCCGTGCGCGCGGATTTCCTGAAGACGTCGCTCAGCCGGCTGACGCCGAACAACGCGCAGGGGGAGCTGTACCTGACGGATCTTGTCGGCATGGCGGCGGAGTCGGGGCGGCCGGGCATCGCGACGATCGCGGCGGATGCCAATGAGATCCAGGGCGTGAACAACCGCGCGGAACTCGCGGCGGCGACGGGCGTGCTGCGCAAGCGCATCAATCACGCGTGGATGATGACGGGCGTGGCGATGGACGAGCCGGAGACCGCCTGGATCGAGACGACGGTGCAGATCGAGCCCGATGCGAGCCTTGGCGCGGGCGTGGAACTCCGTGGCCAGACGCGGGTGGCGGCGGGCGCGCGCATTGATCGCGGCTGCGTGCTGCGCGATGTGACGGTGGCGGCGAACGCGCATTTTCTGGCCTACAGCGTCGCAGCGGAAGCGTCAGTCGGTCCGGGCGCGCACGTCGGGCCATTTGCCCATTTGCGACCGGGGACGGAGCTCGCCGCGGACGTCAAGGTCGGCAACTTCGTCGAGACCAAGAAGGCCAAGCTCGGCGTGGGCGCCAAGGCCAGCCACTTGAGCTATCTCGGCGACGCGGACATTGGCCCGGGCTGCAACATCGGCGCCGGCACCATCACGTGCAACTACGACGGCGTGAACAAGTTCAAGACCACGCTCGGCGCGGGCGTGTTCATCGGCTCGGACACGCAGCTCGTCGCGCCGGTCACGCTGGGCGATGACGCCTATGTCGGCGCCGGCAGCACGATCATCCACGACGTGCCCGCGGGCGCGTTGGCGTTGTCGCGCACGGAGCAGCGAAACATTGAAGGTTGGACGGCGAAGAAGAAGGCGCGTCAGGCGGCGGCTAAGGCGGCCAAGAGCGGCCACTGATCGCTACGCGCGCACCCGCGTCCGCGTCCCGGGCTTGCCCGCCAGCGCATCCGCGATGGCGCCGGGCTCCCGGAAGCCGACGATCCAGACCGTATCTGCGCCGCGCGCCAGAATCTCCTGCACTTCCTGCAGCTTGGCGATCATGCCACCTTGCACGGCGCCCGACGCGATGAGCCCGTCGATTTCGCCCGCCCGCACTTCCGGGAGGTGCGTCGTCGGGTCCTTGAGATCGCGGTACACGCCGGGCACGCCAGTCACCAGCACCACGTCAGAAAACGCCAGCTGCCGCGTCAGCCCTGTCACCAGGCTATCGGCATTGAGGTTGAGCAGTTGCCCGTGCGGATCGCTCACCAGCGACGACAGCAGCGGCACGAACCCCGCCGCCCACAGCGTCTCAAGCAGCCGCGTGTCCACGCTCGCCAGGTCGGCGACAAGGCCATAATCCACCGGCTCCGCTTCCCCCGGCACCGGCTTGGGCGGCCGCTTCTTGCCCACCGCCAGCCCGCCTGATGCCGCCGGGGTCGACACCGCTGGCAGACCCGCCGCCACGCAAGACGCCAACAGCGCCGGTCCCACTTGGCCACACATCGCCATCGCCACGGCATCGAGCATCGGCGCGTCCGTTACCCGCCGCCCAGCGCGAAACGTCGACTGCAGCCCCAGCCGCTCGCCCAGCGCCGTGATCTGCGGACCTGCGCCGTGGATCACGCACAGGCGCCGGTCGCTGTCAGCGTCCAGCACCTGCCGCAAGTCGGCCGCCAACCGCGCGCGATCGCCGGCGTCCAGCAGCGTCTCGCCGCCCACTTTCACGAGGATCTTGCGGTTCTGTGTCATCGTCTACGGCCATTGCGCGGGCTGCAGCAGCCCGGTGAATTCATCGATGCCCAGCATCACGTTCAGCGACTGCACCGCCTGACCCGCGCCGCCCTTGATGAGGTTGTCCAGCGCGGCGTGCAGCACCACTGTGCGCTTGCCGTTGTGCGCCTCGCCCGCCGTCCCCGCGATCTCCACGAACATGCTCCCCGCCACCGCGTTCACTTCCGGCAGCCGGTTGTCCAGCACGCGGATCAGCTTCTCGCTGTCGTAGGCGTCATGCAGCAGCTGCTTGAGGCGATCGGCGTCGACTTCAGCCGGCACCTCGACAAAACACGTCGCGAGGATCCCGCGCACCAGCGGCGCGGACACCGGCACGAACTCCAGCGTCAGGTCGCGCGCACCTTCGTCCGTCAGCGTCTGGATGATTTCCGGCACGTGCTGGTGTCCCAGCGGCTTGTACGGCCGCAGCGTCTGCGCCCGCAGCGGATGGTGGGTCCCCGGCTGCGGATTGGCGCCTGAGCCCGACGAGCCCGTCATCGCCGACACCTGCACGCGCCCGGTCAGCAGCCCCGCGCGCGCCAGCGGCCAGAGCGCGAGCGCGATCGTCGTGGCAAAACAGCCCGGACTGGCGATGCGCCGCGACTTGGCGATCGCCGCGCGCTGGAACTCCGGCAGGCCGTAGACAAACGTGCCGAGGCGCTCCGGGTGCGGATGCTGCGCCTCGTAGTAGTGCTGGTACGCGTCCAGGTCGCGCAGCCGGTAGTCGCCCGACAGATCGATGACCGCGCAGCCCAGATCGCTGTACTTCGCGCCAACCTGCGCGCTGACGCGGTGCGGGAGGCCGATGAACACGACGTCGGCGTCCGGTGCTACTGACTCCGGCTCGGCGTCCTCCACGCGCAAATGCCCCAGATTCTGGAGCCCCGCGAGCGAGAGGTGGATGTCGCCAATCCGCTTGCCAATGCCGTCCTTGGCGATCAGCCGCGTCAACGCGATGTCCGGCCGCGGCGCCAGTTGGCGAATCAGCTCCGCGCCGCCGTAGCCGGTCGCGCCAATAATGGCCACTCGAACCGGCCGCGGCAGGTGCGCGATCGAGGCTTCATTCATGGGATTCTCCAGCATGGGGGTAATCTGGGGCTACAGTTCTGACAGCCCGTCCAGCGCGCCGCGGTGACCGGGCACCAGCTGCAACGCGCGTTCATAACAATTGCGCGCCTGATCCAGCGCGAGCCGGCTCATGCGGCAGCGGCCCATGCCCACCAGCGCGTCGGCGCGCAGCTTGGGCGAAGCCTTGGTATTGCGGGAGACGGTGTCGAACAGTCGCAGTGCGCGGTCCGTGTCGCCGAGATCCAGGCACGCGCGACCTTGGCCCAGCGTCGCCTGCGGATCTTCCGGCCGCACTTCCAGCACCCGCCGCCACGCGTCGCGCGCCTTCGCGTGCTCGCCCAGCTGCTCCCACAACTGCGCGGCCTTCTGGGCGTGCGCCGCCATCTGCTCGCGATCGCCCAGCGCGTGGTGGCTCACGAGCCAGTCCTCCAGCTCCGCCGCGCCCGCCGTGTCGCTCGTCGCCTCCAGCATCTGCGCCAAAATGCGGTCCAGCCGCGCGCTGTGACCGTTCAGGATCAGCGCGTCTTTGAGCACGCTCGCCGCTTCCGCGACCTGACCAACCGCCGCCAGCGCTTCGCCCAGCTCCAACTGCAGCGCTCCCAACTGGCTGATCCGCTCGGCGCTCAACGTATTTGCATCGCGGCTGTCGCCCAGCGTCTGCAGCCACTGCCGCAGGGATTCCGCATACGCTTCCATCGAATTGCGCGCCTTGTACAGGTCGCACAGCCGACGCCGCGCCTGCCAGCGCCGCGGGTCCAGTTGCACAAGCCGCACAAGCTCGCGAATCGCCTTGCCCGGGTTGTCCAGCGGTCCCGCGTACAGGTCGGCCAGCTGCTGATGCAGGGAAGTCTGCGTCGCGGTGTCGGTCGCGTCCTTCAACAGCGCTTCCAGCCCAGCCGCCGCCTCCCGCGGATCCGCGCTGCGCGCCTGGAGCATCGTCTTGAACTGCAGCACGCCCGGATCGTCCGGCGCCAGCTTGTCCAGCGCCGCGATGTGCTCCGCCGCCGCGGTCGCGTCCACCTGATCGGTCAGCGTCACGCGCGCCATCTGCCGCCGCAGGTTGGCCTTGCCTTCCTTGCGCGTCTCCGCGCCGAGCCGCTTGTCGGCAGCGCGCAGCCAGGTCGGCCACTCGTGCTGCTGCTCCGCGATGCGCAACAGCTCATCCAGCACCGCGACATTGCTCGGATCGTCCGCGATCGCGGTTTCCAACGCGCGGCAAGCCGTCGTCCCGTCGTTCAGTTCGGCAGCAGCATTGGCGAGCTTGCGCAACATCAGCGTCCGCGACGGTCCGGGCGGCAGCGACTCACTGCGCCGGGCAAACAGCGGAATCAGCTTCTCCGGGTCCGCGCCAGCCTTGCGCTCCAGGAACACAAACGCTTCGTCGTTGGCCGGATCGGCGTCAAAAGCGCCCTCGTACGATGCGTGCTGCGCGTCAATGTCGCCGAGCTGCTCATGCTGCCGCGCCGTCTCGATCAGGATGCGCGCGCGATCGCCCGGGTCCGCCGTCGCCTGCGCCAGCGCGACAAGCACGGCCGCCAGCTCCGCTGGGCGTTCCATCTCGCGCAGCAAATCCGCCTGCACTTCCAACGCGTCCACATCGTCCGGCGCCAGCTCGGCCCACGTCTGCGCGGCGCCGACCGCCACGTCCAGATGGCCCAGCGCCCGCGCCAACGCCGCGATCTCCCGGAGACCCTCGCGCTGCCGCATTTCCTTCGGGCTCGCCGCCAGCCGCGCCTGCCACGCCGCCATCAGGTCTTCGCGCCGATCGATCGAGTGCAGCAGCTCGCTCAGTTGCGCAAACACGGCGTCGTCGTCGGGCTTGAGCGTCACGAGCGCAATCAGCCGACCTTCAGCATGGCCGACCGCGCCCCGCGTCATATCGAACGCAATCGCGTGCCGCAGCATCGTTTCCTGCTGTTCCGGCGGCAGTTGCTCCTGTTCGATCAGGGCGTAGGCTTCCGCTAGCGCTTCCGGCTCCGTGTGGGCGTCGCACAGCCGTTCGATTGCAGCGAGTCCCTCCATCGACGGCGCCGCGCGCAGGGCTGTCATCAGCGCCGCAACCGCGCCGGTCACGTCGCCGTGCTGTTGCTGCACGCTAGCCAGCGCCTGCGCGAGCACAAAGCGCGAAGTCGGCCGGCTCGTCCGCTCCATCCGCTGCTGCAGGACGGTGGCCAACTGCGGCCACTGCTCGTGATGGCGGTACAGGCGCTCCAGCAGTTCCAGCGTCTCGCTGACAAGGTGCGGCTCGTTCAGCAGGCTCTCCGCGACCGGAATCACGTCGGTCCGGTCCGGCTCGCTCGCCACGGTGTCCTGCAGGAGCCGTAGCGCCTCACGCGCGTTGCCCAACTGCCGCTTCAGGTCCGCCAGCTCGACGCGCAGCGCGCCGCGGTCGACATCGCCACCGAGCAACATCGCGCGTTCAATCACCGCCGCCAACGGCGCCGGATCGCCGGCCTGCCGCTGGAAGGTGAGCACGTGATCGCGGGCCGCAGCGCTTTCCGGATCGTCGTCCCAAACGAGCTGCCACAACGCCGCGGCGCGTGCGGGTTGGTTCTGCAGCGCCGCGACGTTCGCCGCGACCGTCGCAACGTGTACGCGCTGGGCGTCCGTCAGATCCGGGTCCATCAACAGGTTTTCAGCCGCGTCCAGCCAAACGTCCAGCCGTCCATGTTTTGCCGCGAGCGTCTGCGCTTCCGTCAACGCCGCAGTCGGATCGCCGTCCGGCGTCCGGCGCAGGAGCAGATCAAGCGCGCCCGCGACGTCGCCACCGACCGAAGCCCGCAGCTCTGCCAACTGCCGCGCCGCGGTCGACGCGCCTTCCGGTGTCGCCTCGGCCAGCGCCTGTTCAGCCGCACGCAGACGCAGCGGCGCCATCCGCTCATCGCCTTCAGTCGCGGCCAGCAGCGCCGTCAGGTGCGGCCCCGCGCTCACGGTATCTACGGTCTTGTCGCGCAGCGTCTGGAGGCCGTGCTGCTCCGCGAGCGCCAGAAGGAAGCGCAGCAGCACCGCCTGCTCGGCCACGTCCGGCGTGTCCAGGAGCCGGTGCAGGAGGGTCGTGCCCGCCACCTCGGCAAACGCCGAAGTCGCAGCGAAATCGTGAATCTGCGCCAGCGCCTCAGCTGCCACGCCGCGCGCCGCGGCTTGCGCCACTTCAGCGGCCACTTCCTGGTGCAGCGGCGTCAGGTGCGCCAGCGCCAGCGCTTCTTCCGCAACGCCGCGGTCCCACGTTTCCGTCAAGATGACGCGCAAGTGCGCAACCGCGTCCTCGCGTTCGCCCGCGCGTTCCAGAAGCGCGGCCAGCCGCCGCCGTTCAGCCCGCGCCGGTTCGCCGTCCAGTCGCGCCAGGATTGCCTGTCGCGCGGCAATCTCGCCGTGCAGGTCTGCCAGCTCAGCCGCCCGATCCGCCAACCGCGTCCCTGCCGCAACCGCAACCGCATCGTCATCGGCCATTGCCAGTTCGGCGAGCCGTTCGATCAGGTCTTCACCGCGCACGCCGGCATCCAACACTTGCGTCAGCCGCTGCCACGCCGGCCCAGCGCCTTCATCGCCATGCGCAGCCAGCCACGCGGACGCCGCCGCGATCCGCTCGTCGTCGTCTTTCAGCACGCGCTGCCAGCCCTGCGCGAGGTGCTGGGTCTTCTTCTCGCCGTCCGGCAACAGTGCCGCAATGGCGTGGTACAGCGCCGTGTCGGACGGCTGATCGGCCGCCTCCGCCTCCAGCGTAGCGAGCGCCTGCGCCGTGTCTCCCGCAGCCTGCCACGCGTCCGCCGCCTTCAGCGACAAGGCCACGCGCGCTTCCGCGTCGTCAGTATCGGAACGCAGGGCCAGGAGCGCCGCCGCTTCACCTGGCCGATCGCCCAGCCGTTCACACAGATCACACAGCGCCGCCGCCGCCTCGCGCCGCGCGCCGATGTCGGTATGGCCCAACACTTCCTGCCAAGCGGCCCGCGCCGTCGTCGCGTCGTCCGCGTGATCAGCCAGCCGCGCCCGCTCCTGCTGCAATGCCAGCCGGGCGTCCGGATCCGTCGTCACGGCCACGCGCCGCGCCAGCAGGGCAAGCCGCGCGCCGTCATCGTCCGATGCCTGCGCCCACGCATCCGCGCGCTGCAGCCACTGCGCATCCTGCGGGTCGTCCGCCAGCGCCATCTCGCAGATCTCGCGCCGCACCGCCAAAGTCGTGTCGTCGTCCGGCAGCGTCGCCAGCGCGGCTTCCCGCAGCGCGCGGCGGGTCGGCAGGTCCGCATGTTCCGCGGCCGCGAGGTAGGTTGCCGCCAAACGTTCATGGCTCACGCCGGACTGTTGGCCCAGGCGCTGCACCCGGGCGATCGCCTCGTCGCCGTTGGGCCGCAGCACCAGCAGGTGCGCCGCTGCGTCAAAAGCCCCCGACGCGTCATCCGCTTCAGCGCGCAGCGTCACCAGCCGCTCGAGCAGCCCGGGCTTCTCGTCCGCGGTCGCGCGACCGAGGCGCAACGTCAGCACCGCGGCGAGGCGTTCCTGATCGCCGCGCAGATCCAGAACGTCGGACAGCGCCCGCGCCGCCCCCGTCAGGTCTTCCGGCAGCGTCTCCGGCGCCAATTCCAGCAGGTCGGCCGTTGCCCGCGCGGTCGCGTCGCCGTCGTTCGGATCGTCACAAGCCAGTTGCAGCCAAACTGCCAGCGCCGCCGAGCGATCGCCCGCGTCATCGTGCAGTCCGGCGATCTCGCGCTGAAGCGCCAGTCGCGTCTCGTCCGGCAGCGGGGATTGGGCAACGCGCAGTTGCAGGCCAGACAGCAACGCGGACGCATCGCCCGCCTCGCGCAGCGCGCGCAGGTGGAGCGCCCAGATTTCAGAATCGGCGTCGTGCGTCGCCAGCGCCTCGCGGGTCACCGCCGCTGCCGCCGCCGGATCGCGCTGCGTGTCCAGGTGCAGCCCGGCCAATTGCAGCCATGCCGCCACGCGGCTTGGATCGTCGCCCAGCGTTGTCTGTTGCCGCAGGGCAAAGGCCAGACCGTCCACGTCGCCTACTTCCGCAAACAGTGCCGCGAGCTGCATCAGCGGCTTCAGCGCTTCCGGCTCGATCTCGTGGGCGAGCGTCCAAGCGGCGATCGCGCCCATCTTGTCGTTGGCATTCTCAGCGCGGTTGGCGCGCAACAACGCCGCGTGCTTGCGCAGTTCCGTCGGATGCGCGCCCGCCGCCACCGCCGCCAGCAGCGCATTGCAGTTGCTGTCCTCACCCGCCGCCGTCGCCAATTCGGCCAGGGAATCCAGGTGCGCGGTGTCCGGCGTCCGTTCGACGAGCGCGCGCACGGCGGCATACCGGCGCTCCGGATCGCTTCCCGCGGCCGCCGCCGCTTCATCCAACCAACCCTGCCGTTCTTCCGGCGTCGCTCCAGGAGCGGCAACCAGGGTGTCCAGGCACCGCAACAGCGCGTGCTGCGCCGACGGATCACTTTCCCGCATCGCCCGCAGCAGAGGCAGCAGCAGTTCAGCGACCGCAACGCCTTGCGCGGCATCGTCCAGTTGGCTCAGCGCCACGGCGACAAGCGCGTTCTCCCCGTCGTTCAGCGGAAGCACGCGCGCTGGTTCAGCGTCCAGCGTCGCCGCCAAGCGCGCCAACACGGCCAACGCCGGCGAGGCAAAGTCCACTTCACCGCGCTGCTGCGCCAAATCCACGCGCTCCACCGCAAGACGACCGCGCGAATCGCGGCTCACGTCATCGCGGGCGAGCAGGGCGTCCAGCACGTCGGCGCGCTCATCCAGCGTTCCAGCCTTGCGCAGCGCCGCCGCCAGGCCATACCACGCTTCAACCGCATCCGGCGCTTCTTCCAGCACTTGCCGGTACAGCTGCGCGGCCGTCTCCGGCTCCGTCAACGCGTGGTCGCACAGATTGGCGGCGCGCAGCAGCGTATCGACCCGGTCGCTGCCCGTCTGACGCTCAGCGAGCCGCTCCAGCGTCGCCACCACGGCCGGCCAGTCCGCCTGTTCCGTGCACACGTACTCGCGCAGCGTCAGCACGTCCGTCGCGTCCGGTTGCGCTTCCGTCGCCAGGTCGATGGCGTGCCGCGCGGTTTCCAGATCATTCCCCGCCGTCAGCAGCAGCTGCGCGGCGTCGAGCCACAGTTGCACGCGCAGCCGGTGCGTGTCGTCCTCCGGCGGAACCACCTCTGCCCACATCAGCAGGCGATGCGGCACGGTATCCAGCTCGCCAGCCCGCCGCGCGGCTTCTTTCAACTCCGCAATCGCTTCGTGCAGCGCGCCCAGGCGACCTGCCGCGAGCAGCTCTTCAATCCAATCTGCCGCCGCCGCCGTTGCATCCGACCACAATCCCGCCGTGACGAGCAGCGCGGTCCGCATCTGCTTGTAACGCGGCAAGTCCGTCACCGGGGCGTGCACCGCGAGGGTCTCCACCGCCAGCCGTTCCAGACCGACGAGGCTTGCCTCACGCGCCGCGGCCAGCAGCGCCACCGCCGTCGCCACGGTCTGTTTCTGGCGCTCGTCGGGGTTCTCAAGCTGTTCAGCGGCTTGCAGGGCGTCCGCCAACAGCTCGGCAGCGCGCGCCATGTGGCCCGAGCCCGCAACCGCGTCCGCCGCCGACTGCAACAGCGCGACCCGACCGGCAAGCGGCTTGCCGTCGGCCACAGCCGCGATCGCCTCGGCAAAGGCCGCGGCGCCACTTTCATCGTCGGCGAACGTCGCCCGCAGTTCTGAGACGTCACCCAGCGTGACAAGCGCGTGCAATTGCGTCGTCCGCGCCACCGGCGAATCCGCGACGCGATCGGCGAGCTGCTGTGCAACCGCGATCGCTTCGTGCGCCGCCGCGGCGTCGCCGGTCATGCGCGTCACGAGCAGCGGACACAGCCGCTCCAGAATGGCGATTCGCCGCGCATCGGGCAGGGCATCCAGCGCGAGTTGATCGCGCAGCACGTCCAGCAATTGCTCCGGCGCGGTCTCCGCCCACAGGCCATGGAGCGCGTCCAACGCTTGCAGATGGCCAGGCTGGATACCCAGCAACAGGCTCCACAGCATCGCGATGAAGGCGTGCTGTTCGGCGCCATGGCCCAGCACGTGCGTCGCCAGCTGCGCCGCTTCTTCCAGGATCGCCGCGACCGCGTCGCTTTCGGCCTCAGGCGTCAGCGCGCGCGCTTCCTGCGCGGTGATTTCAGTCGGATGGCGGCCCCACCGCGAGCGAAGGTCCGTGAGCAGCGCGTCCAGCAGGCGATCGCGATCGCCACGCGCACGCCACAGGGACTGCGCTTGCGTGCGCGCATCTGCGCGATCCGGCTCGCTCATCGCCGCGCGGTCGAGCCAGGTCGCCGCCGCATCCGGATTGTCCAGATGATCGCGATACAATTCACCGAGTTCCTGCGACAGCGCCGCCAACTCGTGCGGGTCCTCCGCGGCATCCACGGCCGTGAGCAGCATGTCCCGCACGCCGGACCAGTCCCCGCTGTTGGTCAGCGCCGAAAGCACCGCACGCAGCGCTTCCGGGTTGCGCGGGTCCAGATCGAGCACCCGCAGGTGCGCTTCCAGCGCCGCGCCTGAATCGGGCAGGCGATCGGCGTCCGCGTTCAGCGCGGCCAGACGGTTCCAAATCGCGATGGCAAAATCGCGCGCGGAGCTGTCCATCACGGCGCGCGGCGCGAAGACGTGGGCGCTCCGCGAAAGCAGCGCCGCGAGCTCCGGCCAACGCTGTCCGGCCGTCAGCAGCCGTTCGAGCGCGGCGATCGCGTCCATGTGATCAGGCTGCACGCTCAGCACGCGTTGGTAGGCCTCAATCGCGCGATCGGTCGCAGTGGCTGGGTCAAGTGTCGCCAGCGCGCCTTCCGCGAGCTGCGCCATTTCCAGCGCGATGCGCACCAGCACGCGGCCCTCACTCTGAGCGGCGCGCTGCGTTAGAGCGGCAAACAGGCGGCGGTGGTCGCCCGCACGGCGGTACCACTGCTCAAAAAAGTCCAATGCTTCCGCGTTGTGCGGCGAGAGGCTGCGCACGCGGCGGAAATGCCGCTCGGCTTTCTCCAAATCGCCCGTCGCTTGGGCGACCTGAGCGAGCGCGAGGCACGCCGCGGATTCCAGCACGCGATCGCGGGTTTGCAGCGCCTTGAGACGCAAGGCTTCCAGCGCAGATTCGGCGCCCACGCCTTGGGCAAACGCTTCAGCAACCGCAAGTCGCGCCTGCAGCGCACTGTCGTCCGGTGTCGACGCCGCCAGCAAGCGCAGCGCGGTTACCGCCGCTTCCGGCTGGTTGCGCTCAATGTGCGGCAGGTTGACCAGTTCGTCGGCAAATTGCAGGCGCAGCGGACTCGTCTCGTCCTGCACGGCTAGCGCCAAGGCCCGGGCCAGCTCGGCGACATCGCCCAGGGCGCGCGCCACTTCAACCCACATCGGCGCCACTTCCATCGGCGCAACCCCCGCGTCGACCGCATCCGCCAGCACCGCGGCGGCATCGGTCAGCGGCTCATCGCCGTGCAGCAGCATCTCCGCGTAGCCGATCAGCAAACGCGCACGCTCGTCGTCCACGGCATTGGCCAGCTCAACGCGCATCGCCTGCAGGGACTCAGCCCGGGATTCTGCCTGTTGCAGCGCGACGTCGGACAAATCCAGCAACGCCGGATGGTCGGGCGCGATTTCCGCCAGCTTGGCCAGCGCCGCCTGCGCCGAAGCGCCATGGCCCTGCTGCAGGTGGTACTGCGCCGCCGACACGAGGTCATCCGCGCGCTGGCTCGGGGGCGACAACTCGGCGATCGCGTCGACGAGGTGGCCAAGGCGGTTGAGGCGGGCAAAGCCGGGATCGTCCGAAGCCAATACCGCGAGGCGACGGCCGATCGGCGCGTCAGGAAACAGGCGAAAGGCTTCCAGCCACAGGCTCAGCGCGCGCTGCGGATCCGCGTGGCCACAAAAGGATGCGGCGCGATCGAGGAGGGCGGCGCGCACCCGCGGATGCAGTTCGGCCGCGGCAAGATCCAGCAGCCGGTTGGCCGTCTCGGCAAGCACGGTCGCGCTTGCGTCCTTGCGCAGAACCGCAATGAGTTTCTGGATATCCGCCTCGATGGGCAGAGCTGCACTACCGGCCGGCTGCTGCATCGAAAGCGTGCTCCTGTCCAAGGTCGCGGCACAATGCCAGCGGACCAGATACCGCGAGCGAGTCTAGCGGGCGAAACTGCCCTCGACAAGCATCCAAGACACCGAATCAGCGCGCGTACTTGTCTTCCAAGCGCACCACGTCATCGAGCTCCGGCGTACTCACTTCCACGAGCCTCACGGCCGTCGCGCCAGCGCAGAAGCGATGCACTGTGCCGGGCTTGACGTGATAAGACTCGCCGGGTTGCAGCAGCAGGCGCTGCGGCGGATCGCGGCCAATCTCGAGGATCAGCTCGCCCTCCAGCACGCAAATCGTCTCTTCCTTCTTCTCGTGGTACTGCCTGGAAAGCATCTCGCCGGGCGAAATGATCAGGAACTTGCCGGCGTAGCGCGGAGTTTCGGCCCAGATTTCTTCGTGGCCCCAGGGTTTATCGACGATGCGCATTGATTCCTCTCGGTGGGACGAACGAGGTTGCCACAAGCCTGCGCGTTCAGCCAAATTCACGAGGATTGGCGACGGGCGCTCCGGGCGGCGCAGCAGTCGGTTGGCTGTGCGCCGCGGGCGAAAAACGCACCAGCCGCCGACCGCGCAGCAGCAAATGGCCGCGTTGGCACAGCAATTCCTTGTCGCCATCCGCATCCTGGCGCGACAGCCGCACCACCACCGGCAGCACGTACACCCGTGAACCTGCGCGCAACATCACGCCGTTGGGACCGAGAACTGGCACGTGCTTCTCGTGATCGTCGAGCTTGGCCAGGAGCGGCGAGAGGTCGTACCGGAAGACGTGCTTCAGGCCCAGCAGGCCCTGGGCATGGAGTTGCGCCTGGCCGGTGTGGCGCAGCCGTTCGCGGATCCGCAGCCGGTGCACCGGCGTCGTGCGGCCGAGTTCCGGGTTGAAACGGTCCGGCTCCAGGTGCTTCTGCACCGTGATGGTCTCCCGCGCCAGCACAAATTCACTGCATTGCGGATCCATGCGCTCTTGCAGCCGCAGCCGCGCGATCCGGTCGGCGTACGTGTGCTTCAGCTTTTCCGCCAGCCAGGAGCGACCGACTTCCTTGATCCGATCCTTCGCGGCGTACACCAGCGCGCCGACGACGGCGGCCAGCGCGAGAGACACCGTCGTCGCGCCCGTCGTCACGGCGTTCAGGACGGAAATCTGCCATGCGAAGTAGAAGACGGCCGCCACCATCGCCATCGTTGCGGCGATCCAGTTGCGCAGGCGCTCATCGAGCATGAAGGCGGTCGCGTCGAGGAAAAGCGCCTGTTGGAAGTGCTTCTTCAGTTGCGCGGCGCGATTGACGTAGGCCTCCACTTCCGCGGGCGAGTGCGGCGCCGGCTGGCGTATCTGCACGTGCTGGCGGTGGGCGTGCTCCGCGCGGAGCGCCGCCGTCAGCGCGGCCATCACGGTTTCCGCAGCACCTGCGAGCAGTTGCGGCTTGCGGCCGTGGCGCACTTGCAGGGACGCGCGCACGCGGGTCAGCAGCAGCAGGACGTGGCCCGAGACGTACTCATCGGCGAGTTTCTGCTCGCGCTGCAGCGAAGCGTCCTCGGTCGTTCCGTGCGCCGCCAGCCAGGTCCGGTGCCCGCGGGCGTAGCGCAAGGCGGCGTCCAGCCCCGCGACAATCTGGGTCGCGTCGTCGGCGGTCAGCACGCCATCGCGCCGCTGCACGCCGCGCAGGAGCGCCACAGGCACGCGCCCGCTCACCCGCAACGCATGCGCCACGGAGAGGGCACGGAGCCGCAGGCGATCGCGCGGATCGCTGGCATCGGGCTGCAGCGGCGCGTCCCGAAGCGTCGGACTCGTCAGGCGCGTGCGCACTTGATAGCGATGCCACGGGTCGTGCGGTACCCAGATCGTGTCAGCGATCTCGAATTCGCACGTCACCTGGTAGTTGTGCGTGATACCCGCGGGCGCCATCGGCACGGTGCAAATCCACTCCACGCGCGACTGATCGTGCGCCGCAACGCGGAGTTGCAGCGGCGGAGCGTCGGGACTGGGTGGAGCATCGGGGTGGCGAAGGAGGGTCATCAGGACCTTCACCGTAGCAAATTGTCGCCAACCTGTCACATTCCCGTTGAACGGTTGGCGCACCGCTGGTAGTTGCGCTTTGGTCGGCAAGCGCGAAGAATCGCCGCGGCAATCAGCCACCGAGGCCGCGCATGTCCGTACCGCAGCACAGCCAGGCTTTTCGCGTCCGTCGCTTCTGGAACTGGTTTCCGATGGGCCTGACGTACGCGCTGCTGTACATGGCGCGCTACAACCTCACGGTCGCCAAGACTTCGCTCGGCGAGCGCATTACCAAAGAAGATTTCGGCTACATCTTCGGCGCCGGCACGCTCGTCTACGCCATCTCCTTCCTGGTCAACGGTCCGCTTGTCGACCGGCTTGGCGGCCGCCGCGGCATCCTCGCCGCCGCGTTTGGCAGCGCCGCCGCCAACCTCGCCATCGGCTTCTTCGTCTACAACATGGCCGTCGGCCACACGCCGCACGTCACGCTCTGGCTCAGCGTCCTCTACGCCATCAACATGTATTTCCAGAGCTTTGGCGCGGTTTCCATCGTCAAGGTCAACGCCCACTGGTTCCATGTCGGCGAACGCGGCGGCTTCTCCGGCATCTTCGGCACCATGATCTCGTCGGGCATCTTCCTCGCGTTCACCGTCAACGGCTGGCTGTTGGACGGCGCCAATGCGCTGTGGCCAGGCCAGGGCAATCAGTGGAGCGTCTTCGTCGGTCCCGCGCTGCTGCTGCTGATTTTTGGCGTCGCGGAGACGTTCTTGCTGCGCGACAAGCCCAGCCAAGCTGGCCACGCCGATTTTGACACCGGCGATGCCTCGTCTGGCGAGTCCGATGAGCCCGTGCCGACGCGCGTGCTGCTCAAGCGGATTCTGACCAATCCGGTCATCCTGACGGTCGCAGGCATCGAATTCTGCACTGGCGTCCTGCGCAACGGCGTCATGCACTGGTTCCCGATCTACGCCAAGGAAGTCTGGATCCTGCCCAAGGATCACGTGTTGATGATGGGCGCGTGGACCAACCTGCCGTTGCTCGCGATGTGCTTTGCCATCGGCATCGTCACGGCGCTCATCGCCAGCCGCGCGCGTGGCAAGGTCAAGGGCTGGTTGGTAATTGTCGCAAGCCTGACCGTGC
>CAINLT010000166.1 GCA_903850505.1 uncultured Myxococcales bacterium
CTCCGCTACGGCGAGAACCCGCATCAGGCGGCGTGGCGCTACACGGACGAAGCCAAAGTGCTGGTGGACGCCGCGCCGTTCCGGATCCATCAGGGCAAGGAACTCAGCTACAACAACCTCGTGGACGCCGATGCCGCGTGGGCCCTGCTCTGCGACTTGCCGCTCGACCTCCCGGGCTCGGTCATCATCAAACACACCAATCCGTGCGGCGTGGGCGTGGTGCCGACTTCGGTCGCGGGCTCGATTCTCCGCGCCCTTGAAGCCGATCCGGTCAGCGCTTTTGGCGGCATTCTCGCGGTCAATCGCGCGTTTGACGTGACGGCCGCGCGCGCCGTGGGCGACCGGTTCCTGGAGGTCATCCTCGCGCCGTCTTTTGACGATGAAGCGCTGGAAATCCTGTCGGCCAAGCAGAACCTGCGCGTGGTGACGATGGGCGCGCCGCGTCTCGACAACGTGAAGCGGGTGGTCAAGTCGACTGCTTTCGGCATCCTGATGCAGACGCCGGATCTGGGCGGCCTGGACGTGCGCACCGGCCAAGTCGTGACCAAGAAGCAGCCGACGGACGCGCAGTGGGCCGCGCTCGACATCGCCTGGCGCGTGTGCAAGCACGTCAAGTCCAACGCGATCGTCACGGCGGACGAGCAAGGTACCGTTGGCGTCGGCGCGGGGCAGATGTCGCGCGTCGATTCCGCCATCATCGCGACCGGCAAGATGCGCAAGCACCTGAAGCCCATCGCCGCGGGTTCTGACGCGTTCTTCCCGTTCGCCGACGGCCTGGAACAGCTGGCCAAGGCGGGCATCCAGGCGGTCGCGCAGCCCGGCGGGTCCAAGAAAGATCAGGAAGTCATCGACGCCGCCGACAAGGCGGGCATCACGATGGTCATGACGGGTTTCCGCCACTTCCGCCATTGATTTGGCACCGAGAACTGGGGGCATCGCATGAAGGTACTCGTCGTTGGCAAAGGCGGGCGTGAGCACGCGTTGGTGCACGGACTGTGGCTGTCGGGCGCGGAAGTGCTGGCGACGCAGCCCAATCCGGGCATGGCGCAACACGCCCGCGCGATTGCCGTCGCGCCGACCGACGTGGCGGGCATCCTGGCCGTGGCGCAGGCGGAGCACGTCGATCTGGTGGTCATCGGTCCGGAGGCGCCGCTGGTGCTGGGTCTGGCCGACGTGCTGCGCGCCAACGGAATTGCCGCGTTCGGTCCGGGCAAGGCGGCCGCGCAGCTGGAGGCGTCCAAGGATTTCACCAAGAATTTCCTCAATCGCCATGGTATTCCGACCGCGCGCCACGTGACGGTAACGGACCTGCAGGCCGCCAAGCGCGCGCTGAGGACGTTTGCCCATCCGCCGGTCATCAAGGCGGACGGTCTGGCGGCGGGCAAAGGCGTTGCGGTGCCCGACACGTGGGAAGAAGCAGAAGCGGCGGTGCAGGCGTTCCTGGGCGACCGCACGCTGGGCGACGCGGGCGCGACGCTGGTGCTGGAGGAGCGGCTGATTGGCCCGGAGATCTCCGCGCTGGCGCTCTGCGACGGCAAGACGCTCCTGCCATTTGACCTGGCGCGCGACCACAAGCGCATTTTAGACGGCGACCGCGGCGAGAACACGGGGGGCATGGGCGCGGTCAGCCCGCTGCCGACGGTCGATGCCGCAACACGCGCGCGGATCGACCGGGAAGTCCTGCAGCCGACGCTCGCAGGTTTTCTCGCTGACGGGCTGGACTTTCGCGGCGTCATCTACGCCGGGATCATGCTGACCGCCGATGGCCCGAAGGTGCTCGAATACAACGTGCGGTTTGGCGACCCAGAGGCGCAGGTGCTGATTCCGCGGCTTGGCGCGCAGTTGGCGGACCTGCTCCTGGCGACCGCAACCGGGCAGTTGGCCGGCAAGACGCTGCCCACGGACGTGCCCGCGGCGGTGACTGTCGTGCTGGCAGCGGCGAACTATCCGGCAACGCCGCGGACCGGCGACGTCATCACCGGCCTGGATGCGGCAAGCGCCATGCCCGACGTGCTGGTGTTTCATGCCGGCACGCAGGCGGATGGTGCGACCGTGCGCACTGCCGGCGGCCGGGTTCTGACCGTCACGGGCCTGGGCGCAACGGTGGCGCAAGCGCGGGCACGGGCGTACGCAGCGGCGGCGGGGATCCACTTTGAGGGTCAACAGATGCGGACGGATATCGCCGCGTCGGTGATCTAGATCCGCGGCACCGGTCGGCGCCAAACTCGGCTCACGGTGTATTGTCGGCGACTCGGGCGCCAGCCACCAGGATCGGGAAGAGTTCGTCCACGGCGGCGGCGCACGAGACATAGCGATCCGCGTTCGACTTCGCCAGCATACGCAGCAGAATCGGCGCCAGCGCTGGTGACAATTCCGGGTGAAATACGCGTGGGTCAGGCACGGGCGCATCCGCGGGCGTGAGGAACAGGTTGCCGTCCGGGTACGGCAGGTGCCCGGTGAGCATCCGGTACAGCACCGTGCCAAGGGCCTGCTGATCGGCGCCCGGCGCAGCGACTTCGGGTTGCTGCGCTTGCGGCGCGCCCCCAACGAGCGACAGCGCGCGCCCGCCATCCTCGAGCAGACGCGCGAGGCCAAAATCACACAGCCGCACGGTGCCATCATCGGCAATCAACACGTTTTCCGGTTTGATCGCGCGATGCGCGATGCCGAGCTGGTGGGCGTGATCCAGCGCGGCAGCGAGTTGGACGAGCACCGAGTAGACAAACGGGTGGTCATCGAGGCGCGGCGTCTTGTCGAAGTAGTGACTCAGCCGCAGGCCGCGCACGTATTCGGACGTGTAGTAGAGCGTCCCGTCCGCGCTGCCGACGTCATACAACTGCAGGATATTGGGGTGCCGCAGATCGGCCGCGACCTTGAATTCGCGCAGGAACGCGCGGCGCGCTGGCTCCGGCGCTGTCTCCGTGCCAGGGATGAACTTCAGCACGACTCTTCGCTCCAGCAGCAAGTCCTGGGCGCGGAATACGACGCCGGGACCGCCGTGGGCATAGAGCGTCAAATTGGCGTAGCGCTCCGCCAGCACGCGCGGCACGCCCGATGGCCAGGAACTCGCACCGTCATCCGCGGGGACCGGCGTCGCCGGGGCAAAGTGGAGCGCCCGCCAAGCCGGCACGCGCGCGCTCAGGATCGGCAAGGGCGTCCGCGGGACTGCCGCATTCGGCTCAGGGCGGGCGGGGATGGCAATGGGTACGCCGCGATTGGTCGACGGCGACGGCGTCGGTAGCGCCAAACCGTGCCGGACAAAGTCGAACGCCACAACGCGCGGGGACGTGTGGTCAAACTCGCCGACGTCGGTCAGCCGCAGCAGGCCGCGCAAGAGCGCACGCAACGGCTCTTCGCCAGCGGCGCACTCCGCCCGCAGCCAGCGCACGCCCATGCCCGCTGGCGGCGCGCCACCCGGCGGCGTCGACCAGACCACCTCCGCCGTCATCTCGACAAACGGCGCATTCAGTCCCGGCGCGCGGAGCGACAGCGTCAGCCGTTGGCCCCGCCGGAGCGCGATGCGGCTCGAGAAGAACGCCCCGCCAGGTCCCACGTTGCTGCACACCAGCGGGAACGTCTCATCGCCCGCGCGGCCCGTCGTCTTGACGAGCGCCACGTAACGCGGATGCTGGCGACGTTCCTGATCCATCAACGCTCCACGACCCTGAGCGGATCATGGCAATTCCGCGGCGGCGGGCCAACCAATCCGCGCACTGGATCGGCGGGCCTTACAAATTTACGCATCCGCCAGCGTTTCGCCGAGCGGCGCGTCGACGGCAACCGGCGGCCCGTGCATCGTCGCCTGCCCCGTCATGATCCGCAGCATCTTGTGCAGGCGCGCCCACACGCTCTCCTGCACGTAGGGAATCCCATGCTTGGCGCACAGAGCCCGGAGGCGCGGCGCCGCGGCCGTGTACTGGCGCGGCGTCAGGTCCGGCCACACGTGATGTTCAATCTGGTAGTTGAGCCAGCCCTGCAGCCAATCGCCCAGCGGATTGCCAGTGTGGTAGTTGCAGCTGCTGAGGATCTGGCGGAGGTACCAAGTGCCCTTTCCGCGGCCGCGATCGGTCCAGCGCACGAGATCTTCACCTGCGTGATTGGGGACGATGACAATGAACGTCTGCAGGTTGGTCAGCACGTCCGCGA
>CAINLT010000167.1 GCA_903850505.1 uncultured Myxococcales bacterium
AGACGACGGTCGCCGTGACCTGCGTGTCCGCCTGAAAGCCTTCCGGGAAGAGCGGGCGGCAAGGGCGATCGATGAGGCGCGACGCGAGGATCTCGTGTTCGGCCTGACGGGCTTCGCGCTTGAAGTAGCTGCCCGGGATGCGACCCGCGGCGTAGAACTTCTCAAAGTAGTCGCAGGACAGCGGGAAAAACTGCGCGCCGACCTTGTTGGTCAAGCCCGACACCGTCGTGCACAGGACGGACGTGCCGCCCATGGAAATCATCACGGCGCCGTTGGCGAATTTCGCCATTTTGCCGGTATCGAGAAGCAGGGTCTTGTCGCCAATCGCGACGGTCTTTTGCACATGGGCCATGGTAGAACTCCGGTACAGGGCGCGTTCTCATGGCCCTGTGAAACTGCTATTGCTGACGAGAAACTGGGGTTGCCGCAAACGGATGGATCCCGGCGCCTCGCGAATTGCTGCGCCGGGCGTCGGCGGGGCAACTCACGCGATGTCGGGATCCCAGTTCCGTATGCTCTAACTGGGTCCGGTGCGTTATTTGCGCAGCTCGAACGTCGCCAGGATGGTCTTGTAGCGATCGACGTCCGTGCGGCGGACATAGTCGAGCAAGCCACGACGCTGGCTCACCATGCGCAGCAAGCCGCGGCGACCATGGTGATCCTTCACGTGGATCTTGAAGTGTTCAGTAAGCTGGTTGATCCGCGTCGTCAGGATGCCGATCTGCACTTCCGGCGAGCCGGTGTCAGTCGCATGCTTGCGGTGGGCCTCAACGATTTCTGCGGTCTGGTGTGCGAGAAGCGCCATTTCTGTCCGTTCCTATGCTCGCTTGGGAGCGCGGCGGTTATGTCCCCGGACAGCCTGACGCTCCGTTTGAGCGCCGAGTCGATCCGTTTCCCTCTAGCTGGGGACACCGCCCATGATGGTGTGTCCGACTGGGGGCAAGAGTCTAGTGGCATGTCCACGTGGTGTCAATGCGAATCCGCTAGGGCAGCCCGGGGCTTGGCTCGGCCTCACGGTTCCGCCGCGAACCTGTCGACCTCTTCCGGCGTGCCCAGCGGGTGTACGGCGTCCTCCGGAACGGGCTGAATCCAGAGATCCAAGCCGCGCGCGATCATCTCCTGGTACATCGGCGCGACGTAGCGCTCCTTGAGGCCGTCGGGCAGGCCGTCGCGGAAGTACGCGTTGTACGTTTCTTCGAACAGGTCGAGCGACGCGAAGTAGTAGAGGCCAATCGACGCATGCTCGGAGATCCGCACCTTCTCGCGCGCTTCCAGCACGCGCCCGCTCGCGTCCGCGCGGAAGAAGCTCCACGCGTCGCCTTTGCCGGGGAAGCAGGGAATCCAGCCGTCGCCGCGGATGTCTTCGGGCCGCAGCGCGCGCGGTTCCACGTACGTGTCGATGTTGTAGATGAGCAGCGACGTGCCGGGATCGCGGGCGCGCAAGGACGGGAGCGCACGCAGGACGGTCGTTGCCTGGCCGTCGGTCAGCTCGTCCAGGCTGATGATTTGCGGATCGGCGACGCCAAAGGGCGCCAGTTCCGCCGCGATGAAGGCCGCCGGCTCGTCCTCCCGGCGCACGACAAAAGTCGCGAGATTGCCGGGAAAAAAGTGCCGCAGGCTCTCCATGGACCACGCAAAGAGCGTCCGGCCACGGACTTCGATCTGGTACTTGGGGATCTGGTAGCCCTTGGCGCGAAACCGGCTGCCGAGGCCGGCCATCGTGATGAGGATATGCATGGTGATTACCCTTGGCTGGCGCTGAAATCGGCGAAGTACGGCGTCGCGGTCTCGAGCCCCCGCAGCAGGAACGCCCGCTGCGACAGAGGCCGATCGGCGTGTAGCGGCACCATGCTCAGGAACAGCAGCGCCTCGATGAGCCGCACTTGTTGGCGCACGATCGGCGCGCCCAGGAAGAACGCGTTGAAGGCGTCGCGGACAAGGCGATGGCGCTCGTTGGTGTACTCGTGGAGCGTGTACGCGCCGGGCGCGGGCGATTCCAGCGCGAAGAGGCCCTGGACCAGGAAGTCGTATCCGCCGTTGAAGCAGTGCGAGAGCTTGGCCAGGTCGTAGCGCGGATCGCCGTAGACGTCGAAGTCGCCAAAGCTGCCGCGCGGATCGACGAGGCGGACTGTGCGGCTGCGCCGGTCAAAAAGGATGTTGCTCAGGCAGAAATCGCCGTGGATCACCGAGAAATGCGGCGCTTCCTGCAGGCCTTCGCGCGCCAGCAGCGCCGGCAACTCCGCGATCAGCCGCCGCAACGGGATGCACGGCTTGCCGTTCACGGTGAGCGGCCCGTCCAGCATCGCGGGATCCAGCCCGAGCTGCGTCAGGTCCTTCAGGCGCTCCACCGTCTTTTGGAGGTACATCGTGCGCAGGGCCGCGGAGATGCGCGCGGGATCGGCGTCGTCAGCCCGATACCGGTCCATGTCGTCGCGTACTTGGCCCAGACGGCTGAAGATGGCGCGCCATTCTGCGAGGTCCAGCCGCGAGAAGAGAAAGACTTCCGAGAGCGGCGGATAGCCGTAAAATTCCAGATCAATGTACATCTGGCCCGGCACGACCGACCAGCCGAAGACCCGCGGGGCGAGGTAGCTCAGCCCGGTCGGAATGCGCGTGTACCATTGGATTTCATCGGCGAATTTCGCCTCGTTCTGGCTGCGTTTGGTCAGGATGCTGCGGAATGCGTCGACGGACACCGCGTTGAACGCGCGCTGGCCCATCGCGTAGACGCGGCGCGACGCGTAGTAGGTGTCCAAGTGACCGAGGTCGATCCACTGGTCGACTTCCTTGGCGACGGGCGGCGCATCGGCGGAATTGTAGTAGGCGAGGACCGCGCGGTAGAACGGATCGAGGTCAGGCGAGGGTGCGGCGAGCGCAGCTGCGAGACAGTCGGCAAACCGCCGGCCATCGGCAAAGGAGAAGACGCCGACGAAGACGCGGCCGTCGACGAGGTCTTCTTTCTCCACGCCGCGGTCGAGAATCTGGTCGAGGTAGCCGTTGGCGCTCAGGCGGAATGTCGTCCACCGGAAGAGTTCGTCGGGGCAGGCGAACACGAACGCGTCGCCTTCCGGCAGCCCGCCGCGAATGACCGTATCGCCGAAATTGACCATCAGCGGGCCGTCCAGCTGGGCCTCGCTCTGCAGCGCGCAGTGGAGCGTCTCGCCCAGGCTCCGCGTCGCCCCGACGTCGACCGATCGGACCTCGTCGCGCGGCGAGTGCACGAGAAAGCTCTCGATCCACGAGACATTCTCATGGCCCGCGACGAGCACCCGCATCCCCGTCCCCTGAACGCCGGACAGAATCTGCTGGAGCGCCGGCGCGCCGCCAAAGGGAATCATGCAAGACGGGATTTGGCCAAAATCACCTTGAAGTTCAGCGGGAATGAGCCGCGCCGACGGGACGACGAGCAGGCCGCTCATTGGGCGACCAGCGCGAGGATTTCGCTGTGGGAGAGGTTGACGAACTCGTCGGGGCGAATCGCCTTGTCGTCGACGTAGAAGCCGCCGATGCCCGACCACGGCTTGCCGAAGTGGACTTCATCGTGCGGAATCTCGTGGCGGTCCAGCCACTGGAACACGGCCTTGGCGGTCGTCGCGTTGATGCGTCCGACGTTGCCCTCGTGCGTCCGCATGTTCCGCGCGGTCTGGATGATGATGTAGAAACCCTTGGCGCGGTATTCCAGGAGCTTGGCGAGGACGTCAGGTCGCGGCTGCAGGTCCTCATACCGTTCGCCCGGCTGCTTGATGGGGCAGAGCGTGCCGTCCAAGTCCATGACCAGTACATTTTCCTTGTGGATCATGGTCGTCCCTGCGCGCGCGGTGTGCGGACCGCCGATCCAGACGCGGCATGAACCGATGCCCGACGGCGCGGCGAGTCTGACGTGGCCGGTTTCGCTCGTCAAGCGCCGAGTATGACAATGAAATAGCCGAGTTGCCTGATTGTTGTGGTGAATTCGCCGCATCCGGCGCGCGCGCGATCAAACCGACATCGACTTGCACCGCCCGCTTGCCCGACACGCGAAGTCCGCGTTACGCTGATTCTCGCCGCCTCTGCCCCTCGCGGATATCCGGCGATGGACTGTCTGCCTGCACCGAGGACGCCATGCCCGCCCCGATCCGCGTGACCTTGGACCCGATTCATTTTCCGTACATGGACTACTTCGAGTGGTTCGTCTTCGGCCTGCAGCTGCTCAATGATGCCGGCGAAATCGACTTTGCCTTGCGCACGACGGTTACGACGCCACCGTTCCGGCTTCACGCCAAGGCCGCGCCCGCGCTGCGTCGCGTCCTGCCCGGGTTGATGGATGCGCTTTCGCGCGGTTCCGGCGCGATCCTGACCGGCACGGTGGAGGCAGGCGGCGTGAAGCGGCGGTTCGTGCTGGATCTGGGCGATTCGCCCTACCAGTTCCAGATGGACCTGCTGCTGGAAAACGACCTGTACTTCAAGGCGCAGTGCCCGGCGAGCTTTGACGCGCGCGGTTTTCCGATCGCCAAGGACGCGTTCGTGCCGTACCACCCGGACGTGCTGACCTATCAGCACAAGATCCAGCCGGCGATGCTGGGACGGCCGCTCTCCCGCACGCTCAACCAGCGCCGCAACGGCAAGATCCTGCAGCAGTGGCGCGACGCGGGTCGCGGCAAGAAGGACCTCGCGCTTTTCGCCTATTTTGGCACCGACAAGGGCTTCAACAGCGGGCCGGAAGGCGTCGTGATGCAGCGGTTTGGCGACCTCGTGTCGCATCCGAACTTGAAGCGCGGGCGGTTGGTGGAGGAGATGCGCCGGCGCTACCCGCAGCACATCGATGCGCGGGTGTTGACGACCGATCGGCCAGAGCGGCGCGGCGCCAAGATCGCCGACGCCCGCTATCCGGAAATGGTGGGCCGGACGTGGCACAACATCAACATCAGCGGCTTTCGGCGCAGTTTGCCGTTCCGCTTCGTCGACAGTTTCCTGACCGGCGCGTGTGTGCCGGCTGACGAACTGGCGCTGCGTTGGTATCAGCCGTTTGAGCTGGGCACGGAGGTCGCGGACCTGGGGCCGATGGGCTACGAGCGCGAGGACGCCGTCGACTGGAGCCGCGTCTGGCAGGTGCTCGATGGCCTGTACAACGAGCCAGAAGCCGTGCGCCGCGAGCGCCAAGCGCACATTGCCGACCGGTTTGACCGGCTGTGGCATCCGCAGGCGTTCGCCCGCTATCTGGTCCAGGCTTGCCTGCCGCAGTGACGGGAGCTGAAGTCCGCGGGCGTCGCCATTGACGCGGCCCCGGATCCATGCCACGAATCGGCCATGCGCCGCGCCTTTGCCCTTGCCGTTTTGCTCTCCGCCTGCCGCGATGATCCGGCGCAAGTGCTGGATCAGGCGCGCAACGCGCTCGCGGCCAAGGACGAAGCGGCGTTCCTCGCGCTCTGTGAGCCGCGCGCCGCGGAGCTGCTGACGGCGGCGCCGCAAGTCGTGGCGCAATCAGGGCGTGTATTCAAGGTGCTGCGCGACGGCCGTCCGTCCGCGCGGCTGCTGCCCGATGGCGAAGTCGCGACCGTGGAAGAGAACGGCCACCGTGCTATCGTGCTCACCCGCTCCAAGAAGCCGGGCGGCCGCGTGCCGATGCGGCTTGTTGACGGACAATGGCGCATTGATCTGCTGGAAATGCCACAATTCGCCGAGGCGATCCGGCCGGAACGCTGAGGAAAGAACCGCACGATGTGGAAGAAGTTGCTCGCAGTTGTCGCCGTGCTCGCCGTGATCGCCGGTGGCGTGTTCGCTTGGTACAAGTACGTGCGCGTCGAGTCGCCCAAGGATGCCTGGCTGCGCACGACTTCAGCGGCGATGCTGGGCGATGAGCAGGCCTTTCTCGCCGGCTTTACCGATCAGTCGCGGCCGCTTGTCGCGTCCTTGCTGGCGCACGCGCGCGGGGAGGATCCCAAGCAGTCACGGCAGCATCCGTATTTCTACCTCGTGAGCGAAAACCTGGAGAGCGTGGACATCGACGGTGATACCGCGTGGCTGAAACTGCGGCGGCAGAGCGACACGGGCGCGGGCAGCAAGTACGACGTGCCGATGCAAAAAGTCGGCACGTCCTGGCAGATCGACGCGCTCCGCTTCACCGGCAAAGAACGCGCGGTCGCCAAGAAGTGACGTCGCGCGACGTGTCACGTGACCGGCGATTTGTCACGTGACCGCGACTTGGGTCGCGATCAGGCTCAACATATTAATCTGAATAAGCAATCGCTGGAATCGCGGTGGCGCTGACGCGAAGTGAGGATCGCGAGAATTGCCCGAAGATCGCAGCTGATCGTGCGCGGCAAGGCGATTCACCGTTCTTGGCACGGTCCTTGCTTTGTTCTCCTCCACCGCCGTCATTGCGGAAGATGACGCGGCTGACAGCATTCCCGGGAGAAGCACACATGGCGACACACGCGCGCGGCAACACGATCGGTCTGGTTATCCTCAGTGCACTGCTCGCGGTTGCCTCGGGCTGTGGCGACAATGCCGCAGTGGTGGGCGCGCCGGAGTCGGACGTCAACGCGACGCCTGATGTTGACGCCGTGGCGCTTGGCACGGATGCGGCGCAGACGCCGGACACGCTCGCGGGCAGCGATCAAGCGGCTGGGACGGATGCTGCGGCGGGCAGCGATGCAGATGCGGCGACCGATGCGGCGCCCGGGACCGACGCGGCGAGCGGGACGGATGCGGACTCGGCGACGGATGCGATTGCGGGCACGGACGCGATGGCGGGAACAGACGCGGACTCGGCGACCGATGCGATTGCCGGGACGGATGCGGACTCCGCGACCGATGCGATTGCCGGGACGGATGCGGACTCGGCGACCGATGCCGTCGCCGACAGCGGCGCCACGGATGCGGATGGTCCGGACGTTGTCGCCGCGCAGCCGTGCCTGACTGCGGCGGCTGCCTTCTGCGACGACGGCAACGCGTGCACCACCGACGGCTGCGACGCCACGTTTGGCTGCGTGCACTTGGCCAACGCGGACGCATGCAGCGACGGCAACGCGTGCACGAGCGGCGACCTGTGCGCCAAGGGCAGCTGCAACTCTGGCGCCGCGACGGACTGCGATGACAAGAATGCCTGCACCGCGGATAGTTGCGCGCCGGTGGACGGCTGCGTGCACCTCGCCACCGCTGCGACGTGCGACGACGGCAGCGCGTGCACCAGCGGCGATGTCTGCGCCGATGCC
>CAINLT010000168.1 GCA_903850505.1 uncultured Myxococcales bacterium
AGCTCGCGCTGCGCCGCCCACCCTTCGGCAGCGCCCGGGGTCCTTGTGTCCCGCTCGCCGCCCGGCCTGGTGAATGTGGGGCTTCACGTGCGTGCCCGAGCGCGCGCCCGGGTACACGAGAAGCGCCGCGCCCGACACGCGCAGCAAAAAGGTATTCGTGCGTTGCCAACTTTTGCCGCGCGACTTTCTGCTCGCCGGCAAAAAAATCTTCCGCCGTTCGTGGCCAGCTGCCATGCGCTGCAACTACCCGCGGCGATGCACGCGGCCGTCCGCCCAACTGCCCCAAACGCCGAACGCGACGATTTGCAGCGTCTGCATCAGCCATACGCCCAGGCCAAATGCGATCGCGGTCGGCGTGTCGCTCCGTACGCCCCAGAGGCCGACCGGCAACAGGAGGAAGTACCAGAAGCTGCCAACGTTGCCGGGCGAATTCGGAATCATCATGCCAACGACGACGCAGGCGACCATCGCGTAGGCGCCGTTCATCGGGATGTCAATGTTGAAGCCGTGGGCGATCGTGTAGATGCCGACGCCGTTGATGGCCCAGTACACGAACGTCAGGCCGAGGAACTGCGCGACATGCCACGGGCTTTGCAGCAACTTCAGGCCGTCCACGAACGCGGTCAGCAGCGCGATCAACTTGTCCGCCAGACCGGGCGCAATCCTGCCGATCACACGCCGCGTCGTGTTCACCGTCCATTCGCGCGCGAGGAACGTGCAACCCAGCGCCACCAGCGCGCCGCCAAAGACGCCGAGCGCCGCCCACGCGCCGATTTGGACCTGCGGAAAGCGCTCGATGGTCGCCGCCGGCACGCCGACGAGCACCGCAAACAGCAGCGCGGAGACCAGTAGGCCATCGAGAACGCGCTCCAGCGCCACGCTCGCGAGACTTGCGCCAAACGGCACGCCACCCGTCCGGGTCGTCCCTTCACGGGTCAACAGCAGCGGCCGGACGAACTCGCCCAACCGCAGCGGCAGCAGGAACACGGACATGAAGCCGATCGCGCCCGTGCGGTTCAGTTCGGCCAGCGGCACCTCGGCATACGGCGCAAGCAGCGGCTTCTGCCGCAGCACGCGGAGCCAGTGGATCGTCGACAGAATCAGGAAATAAGCCGCCAGCGACCAGAGCTTGACCGACCACAGCACGATCCCTGAGTCGCGCTCGTGCAGGTACAGGCTCAGCGCGCCGTGCAGTTCGCCCAGCGCCATTTTGCCGCCGAACAGCTTCTCCATCGGCCACGCGCGCGCCGACGCCCACGTAAACAGCGCGCCGATGGCCAAGCCAACGAGCCAGCGCAGCCACGTCCGAGTCGGCGCGGCAGGAGGCGCGCTATGCGGGGCGATTTCCGTCACGTGCAGGCTGGTCTACAGCAGGTGGATGTTCGCGCGCGCCGTCACTTTCTTCGTGGCGTTGCGCGTGTCCACGACCATGCGGGCGCGCTTGGCGATGTCCGCGTAGTCAAACGCCGTGTGATCGGTCGTGATCACGGCGACGTCGTATTGTTCGAGGCTGTTGAGATTGGCGATGCTGCTGCGCGAATGGCCGTCCTCGCGGTAGCTCGGCACGTGCGGGTCGTAGTATTCGACGTGCGCGCCTTTCTTCTCCAGCAGATCGATGATCGTCAGCGCCGGGCTCTCGCGGTAATCGTCGATGTCGCGCTTGTACGCAACGCCGAGGATCAGCACCTTGGCGCCCTTGAGCGCCTTGCCCGCTTCATTGAGCGAATCCTGGCAGCGCTGGACCACGTGCGCCGGCATCGCCGTGTTGATCGTGTCGGCCAGCTCGATGAATCGCGCCTGGTAGTTCATCGTGCGCAGCTTCCAGGAGAGGTACAGCGGGTCAATCGGAATGCAGTGACCGCCCAGTCCCGGGCCCGGATAGAACGGCATGAAGCCGAACGGCTTTGTCGCCGCCGCGTCGATGACCTCAAACGGGTTCAGGCCCAGCTTGTTGCACATCAGCGCGACTTCATTGACGAGGCCGATGTTCACCGCCCGGAACGTGTTCTCCAGCAGCTTGACCATCTCCGCCGTGTCCGGGCTGGAAACGATCCGCACCGTGTCGATGAAGCTGCCGTAGAGCGCCTGCACCGCCGCGCCGCATTCCGGCGTCAGTCCGCCGACGATCTTGGTCGTGTTCTTGACGCCGTATTTCTCGTTGCCCGGATCGATGCGCTCGGGCGAGAACGCGACGTGAAAATCCTTGCCGGCGATGAGGCCAGAAGCCTTCTCCAGCAGCGGCACCATCACTTCGCGGGTAAAGCCCGGGTAGGTCGTCGATTCCAGCACGAACAGCTGGCCCTTGCGGATGAACGGCCCGATGGAGTCCAGCGCGCGGATGATGTAGCTGTTGTCCGGATCGCGGGTCTTGGACAGCGGCGTCGGCACGCAGATGACGATCGCATCGGCTTCCGCCACGATCTCAAACGTCGTGTAGGCCTTCAGCTTTCCGGCAGTGACGAGCGGCGCCATCATCTCGGACGGCACGTCGCCGATGTCCGAAACGCCGGCGTTGATGCGATCGACGCGCGCCTGCTGGACGTCGATACCGCGTGTCGGAAAGCCCACTTGTGCGCAGCGCGTGGCAAGCGGGAGGCCGACGTAGCCCAAGCCGACAACGGCGACTGTGGCATTGCGTTGGTTGATCTTCTCAGGAAGGGAAATGTTCGCGCTCACGGCGTCTCCAATGCGCGCCCAGCCGGTGGCTGAGCGAAAGGGGCTGTAGTGTAACTGCCGATCGCATTGGCGGCAACGGATGGCGGCGTTGTGTTGCCACGGAGGGCAAAAAGGTTGCTCGGATTGACTTGAATGGCCACACGGTCTAGAAGAACCGCCCTTCCGAGGAGCGAGTCAGAATGGGCATCGTCGCAGGAACAGTCAGCTATTTGCGCTTCGTATCGGGTGACCTGCCCGAAGGTTTCGAGGTGCGTTTTTGTGACGCGCTGAACAACCACGCGTTTCACGAGATCGACCCGAGCACCGACGTCGAGATCCAGCGCGGCTGGGTCCGCTTTGACGACGCGTTCGAGGCGAACTTTGAGCCGCCGACGCTGCTCGACGCGGGTGGCCACATGCTGTTCCGCCTGCGCATCGACACCTTGCGGATCCCCAACGTGACGCTCAAGGCGTGGACCACCCGCGAAGAGCGCGAGCGCTGCGTCAAGCTCAACCGCGACAAGCTCAGCAAGAAAGAACGCGACCAGCTGAAGCTGGACGTGAAGAAGAAGCTGCGCCTGCGTTCGCTGCCGAAGATGCAGTTGGTTGAAATCGATTGGAACGTGTCGACCGGCGAAGTGCGGCTGGCGGCGACGTCCAAGGCGATCGCCGCGCAGTTCATCGACGCGTTTGAGAAGAGCTTTGAAATCAAGCTGGATCCAGTCGGCCTGCTCAAGCTGCTGGCCCTGCGCGGCATGAAAGAAGACGACATCGACGCCTTGGCCCGCCTGGAACCTGAACGTTTTCATCTGATCCGCCGCTAGGAGTTGGCCATGCAAGACAGCCGCGATCGGTTTGCGTTTCTGGGCCGTGAGTTCCTGACCTGGCTGTGGTTTGCCAGTGAGACCAACAACGGCTTTGTCGCCGTGCCGGAACTCGGCAACGTGCGCGTGGAATTTGGCCAGCGCCTGACGCTGGAGTCCGCGGGCAATGTGCGCGAAGGCTCGACGGTTTCGGCTGATGCACCGTCGCAGACGGAAGAAGCGCGTACGGCGCTGCGGGTTGGCAAGAAGGTCGCCCGCGCGCGCCTGCTGCTGGATCTGGGCGAGCGGCATTTTGAAGTGGGCCTGGATGCGGAAACGCTGACCTACGCCGGCGTCAAGCTGCCCGCGCTGATGGCGGGCGATGACGCGATGAAGACCGAGGAGCGGCTGCGGTTGTTGGACGAGGTCGAGAACGTCGTTGATTCGCTCTACCTGACGTTCGTGAACCTGCGGCGCGACGAGGCCCAGTGGGAGCCGGTGCGCGAGGCGCTCCGCGCGTGGGTCCAGGAAGTCGCGGCGTAGTCCCGCAATAGCGCCATGCTCTTCAACAGCGTTCTCTACATCTATTTTCTCACCGTTGCGGTCTTCGGGTCGTGGCTGCTTGTGCGCTGGAAAACCGCGCGCTTCGCGTTCATCGCGGCGTTCTCGTGCCTCTTCTACGCGTCCGCCTGCGTCACGATGGGCATCTCGCCCAAGTTCCTGCTGCTGATCCTGGGCTCGACCTGCTGGGACTACACGGTCGCGCGCCTGCTCGAGCGCACGCCCGACGCCGCCAAGGTCCGCCGCCGCTTGCTGCTCCTGGCCAGCGTCGGCATGAACCTGACGCTGCTCTGCTATTTCAAGTACTTGAACTTCTTCCTGCAGAATTTCGCCACCGCCGCGCAGTCGCTCGGGCTGGACGTCGTGATCCCGGTGTTCAAGATCATCTTGCCGGTCGGGATCTCGTTCTACACGTTCCAGACGATGTCCTATTGCATCGACGTCTACCGCCGCGAGATTCCGGCTGAGCGCAACTTCCTGCGTTTCCTCGTGTTTTCGACCTTCTTTCCGCAGCTCGTCGCCGGTCCCATCGTCCGTGCCCACAAGTTGCTGCCGCAGCTGCGCGAACACCCGACGCTCAGCGCCGATCAGGTCAGCGACGCCGCGTTCCGGATCACGCGCGGCCTCGTCAAGAAAGTCGTCGTCGCGGACTACCTCGCCGTCAACCTCGTCGATCGCGTGTTCAGTCATCCGAACCTGTACACGTCGGCGGAGACGTGGATCGCGCTTTACGCCTACACCATGCAGATCTACTGCGATTTTTCCGGCTACACGGACGTCGCCATCGGCTCGGCGCAGCTGCTTGGCTACCAGCTGCCGGAGAACTTTCACCGCCCGTACCAGGCCCGCAGCGTCGCGGATTTCTGGCGGCGCTGGCACATGACGCTGTCGACCT
The DNA here is from genome assembly GCA_903850505.1 of uncultured Myxococcales bacterium. Lineage (GTDB taxonomy): Bacteria > Myxococcota_A > UBA9042 > UBA9042 > UBA9042 > CAIYBN01. The sequence continues at coordinate 4,915 of CAINLT010000168.1, forward strand.
GGCTTCGGCACTACGTCTTCTTTCCGCTGGGCGGCTCGCGCGGTCCCGTGTGGAAGGCGAATCGCAACACGATCATCACGCTCGTGCTCATCGGCCTCTGGCATGGCGCCAACTGGACGTTCGTGATCTACGGCTTGATTCACGGCATTGCGATCGCCGTCAACCGCATGCTCCACCGCCGGCAGAAGCCCGGGTTTCATGCCAGTTTGCGCGGCTGGAGCGTCGTCTGGCGCGTGGCGCTGACGTTCCACTTCGTCGTGCTCGCGCGCGTGCTCTTCCGCGCGCCCAGCCTGCACGGCGCGGGCGAGGTCTGGAACGCGCTCTGGACCCAAGGCTGGGGTCTCGCGAATGTGAGTCGCGGCACTTGGCTGATTCTGCTGGCATCCTACACGTGGCATTGGCTTCCGGTCGGTTGGCCGGAGCGTTTGCGTTTGCGCTTTGGGGCCCTTCCGGGCTATGTCCAAGGATTGGCGCTCGTGGGCGTTGCGGTCGGCATGGCCGCCGTGGCCGAAACGGAAGTTGTCCCCTTCATCTATTTTCAGTTCTAGCTGATTCAGAAGTCTATGGATTCATACGAAGACCTGCCAAAAGAACCGCGCTTCCCTCTGGAGGCGTTGTCGCGTCTCGCCCAGATGCTGACCCTCGTGATCCTGGCGAGCCTGGTGCCGTACGCCATTCCGTCGCTGCGGGATTATCAGTATTGGGATCGCCTGGATCCCACGCCGCTCAAGCTTGCGCTGCGGATGGAGGCGCCCGCTTCGCCCGTCAAGATGCCGGAAGAACTGGCCGACAAACCGCCGCAACCCGCGAACGCCGCTGCCGAGGACGAGGCTGAAGCGGAGGCTGATGCTGAGGCCGCCAAGGTCATGCCGCAGGATCTGACCGCCCCGCCGCTGGCGCCTGAAGCGGACGTGCCAGGCGCCGCGGTGGCCGCCGACAAGCTGCTGACGGTGACGGACGATCAGCTGGGCGATCAGAAGACGTGGATCGAGGGCAATCCGCATGCGCTCGATGGCTTCATCCAGGCCGTCGCCGATCTCGCCAATGGCAAGCGCCAGTACGTCCGCATCGCCCACTACGGCGACTCGCACATGGCCAACGACGGCATCACGGACGTCACGCGCAAGATGCTGCAGCGGCGCTTTGGCGACGGCGGGCACGGCTTCTCGCTCGTGCACGCGCGGACCGCTTGGTACAAGCACCGCGGCATCAAGCGGACGGCCAGCGAAGGCTGGAAGATCACCAATTTCCTCAACGGCAACGGCACCGATGGCGCATACGGCTACGGCGGCGTTGCGGTGGAAGGCGGACCGGGCGAAACGTTCGCGCTCGACTCGCAGAAGCATCCGGTTTCCCACGCGTTCCTCTACTACCGCAGCGCCGGCAAAGCCGTCGTGAGCGTCAAGGTGGATGGCAAGAACGCTGACGCACTGCAGATCAACGACGCCGCGGGCGTGGACGGCATGCGCGAGTGGAAGTTGCCGCTTGGACCGCACAGCGTGACGTGGCGTGTGACCGCCGGCAACGTGCGGCTGTTTGGCGGGGCCCTCGAGACCGATCGCGGCATCGTCTACGACAGCCTCGGCGAAGTGGGCGCGCGCGGCACACGGTGGTTGAACGCGAATGAAGGGCACCTGACGACGACGCTCAAGCAGCGCAATCCGGACCTCGTCATCTTCAACTACGGCGGCAACGAGCGCATCGACAAGATCACCGAGGCACAATACCTGGAACGCATGGGCAAGGTCGTCAACCGGTTCGTGCTGGTGCCGGAGCAGGGCGGCAAGCCGCAGCCCGCGCGCTCGTGCCTGCTGATCGGCCCGGGCGACCACGGCGTGCGCAAGGCGGGCAAGGTCGTCAGCGACACGGACATCATCCGCATCATCGACTGGCAGCGCAAATTGGCCAAACAAACCGGCTGCGCCTTCTGGGATTCGCGCGCAGCGATGGGCGGCGAAGGCTCGATGGGCCGCTGGGTCTCGTCGGGTCTCGGCTGGGCCGACTACGCGCACTTTTCGCCCAAGGGCGAGGCGTTCATGGGCGTGGCGACCTATCGCGCGCTGCTCCGCGCCTTCAAGATCGCGTCGCCGGGTGTGACCCGTCCCGCAGCGCCGGCGGCCGTGGCGATCTCGCCGCCCAAGGTCATCGCGCCGATCGCGGCGCCGCCCAAGGCCGAGGTCAAGTCCAATAGCGAAGAAAAACCACATCACGCAGCACGGACAAAACCTCACGGCAAGCCTTCCAAGCACGCAAAGAAACACCGAGCGCATCACAAGCCGAAGCACCACTGACCGCGACTTCCAGGCCAAAGTGGCGGAAGTGCTGACTGGCGCGCCACAAGTGGCTGGGATCGCTGACGAGCACGATACGGTGCATGCCGTGTTGCTGCAGAATCGCCGCTGAAAATTCTGCGTTCTCCCACGTGTCGCGCGAGGCATCCTCCGTGAGCATGGCGGCGCGCGGCACGCCGAGGCGATGGGCCAGATGCGCGGCGGCTTGGGCTTGGCTCGGCTGAAACTGGCTGTCGTGGCCGGAAAACAGCAGCATCGGCGCGCGTCCCGCCTGCCACAGCGCGACCGCGTGGCGCGTGCGTTCGGTCAGCGACGGTCCGGGCGTGTCGTCCGCTTGGAGCGCGCAACCGAGGACGACAATCGCATCGGCGTGGGCCATCGGTTCGTCCCGATGGCCCCACGCGTCCAGCCAGAACGCCAGGCTCGCCGCGCCGACCGCCAGCAGCGCCATCCCCGCGCCAATCTGCCGCTTCCTCGTCATCGTCACGCCGTCCCCGCGCCGCAGTTCGCCTGCCGGGCGACGCTACCAGACCAACCCGCCGGGCGTCTCGCTTCTTCCGCCCCGCATGGACGCAAGGGCTCTCCGTCGCCTGAACGCGCGCCTTGACGCGGTTTCCCCCTGTTTCTATACTGCCTTGATGAAGCTAAGTTTTCGAAACCGCGATGAAGTCTTGGGTCTGCTCGGCGAAACTTGGCGCCTCGGAAGCGAGGTCAGCGAAGGTCGCACGTTTGAGGCGATCGCGTGGCGCAGTGGCGCTTGGCAGTTGAGCGTCGTGGGCGGCGCCGCGCCTTTTCACATTCATTTCGCGCTGTCGGACGAGGCCAAGCCCGCGTACAAGCGCACCCGTCTCTTCCAGTTGGGGTACGGCGACGTGCCCGGCGGCGTGGCCAAGTCCGATCTGGCGCTGCTTGAGTCCCTGTCCAAGACCCTGCAGGGCCTGGAATCTGCAGTCGAACTCGTCGATCTTGAAGTCGAGCCCGAGCCGACGGCGCACCGCCGCGCGATGACGGAGATGACGTTCTCCGCCGATGGTCTCGCCGCCTTCCTCGCCCCAGAAGTGGGCGCCGGCAAAGTGAGCGCAGGTCAGTGGCGGCTCGTCGACATCCGCCACGGCACGACCGCGCTGCGCGAGGAAAACGTCGACAGCTACCATCTCGTGTTCAACGGCATCGAACGCGACGAGACGGCGACGATCGCGATGAGCCTCCTGCGTCCCGGTGACCAGTCGCACGAACTGACCGCACATTTTGGCCTCCGCACGTTCGCGCTGTGGGGCGCCGATGGCCGCGACGCCGACATCGCCTTGACCAGTCCGCTGTTCCAGTTCGTGGTGGAAGTCGTCCGCGCCAAGGACACGTCGGAGCTCATCGTGCTGCCCGATCCGGGGTCAAGCATCATGCTGTCCAGCCGCGCGGTGGTGCGCGACGAGGCGCGCGAGTTGAATCTCGGCGTGGGCACGCCCTGCCATCAGAACTGCGTCTTCTGCTCGTTGATGCTGGTCAGTCCGCCGCGCGATGAAGGCGATATCACGCTCGCCAAGCTCAAGGC
>CAINLT010000169.1 GCA_903850505.1 uncultured Myxococcales bacterium
GACCCAGGGCCCGCTCAGGCCATCAGCTTGGCGACGAGCTCTTCCATGCCAGCCTTGGCATCCTTGAACAGCATCCGCGTCGTCGGTGACACGAAAAGCGGATTGTCGACGCCCGCGTAGCCCGCGCCGCGCGACCGCTTGAGCACGACCACGCGCTTGGCCTTCCAGACTTCCAGGACCGGCATGCCATAGATCGGGCTGGTGTTGTCCGTCTGCGCCGCCGGATTGACGATGTCGTTGGCACCCACCACGAAGACCACGTCGGTATTCGGGAAGTCGCCGTTGATTTCGTCCATTTCCATGACGATGTCGTACGGCACGCTCGCTTCCGCCAGCAGCACGTTCATGTGGCCCGGCAGGCGCCCGGCGACCGGGTGAATCGCGAACCGCGTGTTCACGCCGCGCTTGCGCAGGATGTCGACCAGCTGCCGGACCGCGTGTTGCGCGCGCGCCGCCGCCATGCCAAAGCCGGGGACGATGATGACTTCCTTCGCGTTGCGCAGTTCTTCAGTCAGTTCGTCGATCGTCGTCTCCGTCATGTCGCCTTCGACCTTGGCGCCATTGCCGCCGCCCGCCGGAACGTCCGCGCCGAAGCCGCCGAAGATGACCGACCAGATCGAGCGGTTCATCGCCCGGCACATGATGGTCGAGAGAATCGCGCCGGAGCTGCCAACGAGCGCGCCGGTGATGATGAGCAGGTTGTTGTTGAGCATGAAGCCGGCCGCAGCGGCGGTCCAGCCCGAGTAGCTGTTGAGCATGGACACCACGACCGGCATGTCCGCGCCGCCGATGGCCGCGACGAGATGCAAGCCGAGGATGCACGCAAGCACCGTCATGCCAAGCAGGAAGGGCAGCGCCTCGGTGCCCGCCATCGTGGCGAACGGCACGACCATACCCAGCGACGCGGTGAACATCAGCAGGTTGGCGAGGTGGCGGCCCGGCAGCAGCAGCGGCTTGCCGGAAACGGAGCCGCGCAGCTTGAGGAATGCGACGATCGAGCCGGTGAAAGTGATGGCGCCGATGAGGACGTCGAGCCAGATTTCTACGCGTTCGGCGGGGTCGATGCCGGCATGGCCAGGCTCCAGATACGCTGCGTAGCCAACAAGCACCGCGGCGAGTCCGACGAAGCTGTGGAGCACCGCGACCATTTCCGGCATCGCCGTCATGGCCACGCGCTGCGCCATGACCACGCCGACGGTCGCGCCGATTGCCAGCGCGCCGATCAGGAAGCTCAGCGTGCTGATTTCATGATCGCTGCCGGCGACGAGCATCGCGACGATGGCGAGAACCATGCCGACGATGCCGTAACCGTTGCCGCGGCGGGCGGTTTCCTGCGAGGCGAGGCCGCGCAGGGAGCTGATGAACAGGACGCCAGCAATGACCCAAGCGAGCGTCTTGAAGACGTCCATCGCGTTGGGCACGAATACTTCAGGAGAAGTGGGCACGGGACGCTCCTATTTGTGGAACATGCGCAACATGCGCCGGGTGACGAGGAAGCCACCGCCGATGTTGATTGTCGCGAAGAGCACGGCCAACAACGCGAGCAGCGGCGCAGGCTTGGAGATGTCGCCGTGCATGTGCAGCATGCCGCCGACGACGATGATGCCGGAGATGGCGTTGGTCACCGACATCAGCGGCGTATGCAGCGCGGGGGTGACGCTCCAGATGACCTGCACGCCCACGAAGCACGACAGGACGAAGATCGTCAGCTGTTGGGCAAAGTGGTGCAGACCCTGGACGTCGGAGCCAGCGGTGGACAAGCCGAGATACGCGACGACGAGGATGGCCATGGACACCCACGTCAGCGGCGCAGTGCGCGCCGAGCCGAGGTGTTCGCGGGCAACCTTGCCGTGGCCGTGACCGCTGCTCTTGGCGGGCGTAGGTGCGGCGACCGCAGCGACGGGCGCAGCGGCAACGACAGCCTTGGCGGCTGGCGCGGCAGCGGGGACCGCAGCAGGACGCGCGGGCGGCGGCCAGGTGATCTGGCCGTCATGGGTCACGGTCGCGCCGCGCACCACTTCGTCGTCAAAGTCGACTTTCCAGCCCTTGGCGCCGCCCATGTCGGTCAGCAGGTGGACGAGGTTCTGCCCATACAGGTTGCTCGCCGTGGTCGGCAAGCGGCCCGCGAGGTCCGTGAAGCCCAGCACGATGACGCCGTTGTGGACGACGACTTCATTGGCCACGGTCACTTCGCAGTTGCCGCCCGCTTCCGCGGCCATGTCCACGACGATGGAACCGGGCTTCATCAGCTCGACCATGTCCTTGAACCACAGCTTGGGCGCGGGCTTGCCGGGAATCAGCGCCGTCGTGATGACGATGTCGACTTCCTTGGCCTGCGCGCGGAACAACGCGTATTCGGCTTCCAGGAACGCGGGGCTCATTTCCTTGGCGTAGCCGCCGCCGCCGTCGCCGTCTTCCTTGTACGTCACTTCCAGGAACTCGCCGCCCATCGACTCGATCTGCTCGCGCACCGCGGCGCGCGTGTCAAACGAGCGGATGATGGCGCCCAAGCCCTTGGCCGTGCCCAGCGCTGCGAGACCCGCGACGCCGGCGCCGATGACGAGGACCTTGGCCGGCGGCACTTTGCCCGCGGCGGTCATCTGGCCGGTAAAGAAGCTGCCGAAGCGGTTGGCCGCTTCCAGCACCGCGCGGTAACCGGCGATGTTGGCCTGCGAGGACAGCGCATCCATCTTCTGCGCGCGGCTGATGCGCGGGACGCATTCCATCGCGATCACGGTCAGGTTGCGGGCGCGGGCGCGTTCCAGCAGATCCGTGTTGCGGCCGGGATAGAAAAAGCCGAGGACTGTGGCGCCGGTGCGGACCAGGTCCACTTCATGCGCGTCGAGATCCTCGCGCTGGCGCAGCGGCCGCACTTTCAGCAGCACGTCGGCGTCGGCGTAGTTGGCGCGCGCGTCGGCGGCGATCGTTGCGCCCGCCTCCACGTACAGCGAATCAGGGAAGTTGGCAGCCTCACCCGCACCCGATTCAACGGAAATCTCAAAGCCCAAGGCCTTGAGCCGTTTGATGCTGTCCGGCGTAGCGGCAACACGGGTTTCGAGGGGCAGAGGATCGGTGGCGAGGGCTTCACGCACCACGGCAATGCGCATGGCAGGCTCCGGGTTCGCGTTCCTAAGGACGCATACTGGACGTAGAAACGCGCCGTCCAGCGGGGCCAAGAGTGTCGCGTACGCGGGCGAAAACGTCAACGGCGGGGGCACCCCGGTCTGTCACGGGATTGTCTGCCGGGGCCGGTGCACTACGTCGGTTGGCACGTCGACTTGGCCGCCGGGCATTGCGTGGTCATGCAGGCGTTGGTGCACGTCTGGTCGTTCTTGCACTGGCTGCTGCAGGTCTGCTGGCAGCTTGACCACGCCTCAAAGTCGGTGAAACCTTGGACAGATGCGCTGGAGAAGCAGCCGTTCTGGCACGCGGTGACATTGCCGCCGGCGGTGTAGCAGCCCTGGACGCAGCTCAGCGTCTGGTAGCACGAACCGCTGCCGCTGGGGTTGTAGCACGCGAGGGTCTTGTCGGCGCACCCGGTCGCGGTCTTGCCCATGCAGTTCAGGGTCGCATACGCCGTTGTGGCGGTCGCCGTTGAGCCTTTCTGGATGCAGGCGAGCAGGCATTTCATGTCGGGCGATTGGCCCTGGCCGGTGCTGCAGCCCATCGCGCAGGCGATGATGTCCGGGCAACTCGACGTGCCGCTTGGGGCGAGGCACTGGACGATGCCCGCGGTGCACGCCGGGTCAGCGGAATTGCAGCCCAGGCTTTCCAGCAGCAGTTTGTCGCCCGCGGCGGTCGTGTTGTGCAAGCAGGTGAACATGCAACTCGGGTCGTTGTCGCCCTGGCCGTTGCTGCAGCCCATCGCGCAGCCCAGCGATTCCGCGCACGTCTGCGTGCCGGTCGGCGCGAGGCAGACGACGAGCTTGTCCTCGCAGCCGGCGGTCGCGGTGATGTCCTTGCCAAGGCAGGGCGCGACGTCCAAGTACGCGGTCTGCGCTGTCTGGGTCATGTCGCCAAAGCAGCCCAGCGCGCAGGTGAACTGATCACTGCTCTTGTCGCACGCCGTCAGGCAGCCGATCGAGTCGAAGCAGCCCTTGGCACCGGTCTTGCCGTCAAGGAAGCAGCCGAACGTCTCCTTCGTGCACGACGCGGTCGGGTCGCCACCGGCGGGCGCGCTCGCCAGGCAATCGGCAAACGGTTTGGCCTTGGCCTTGCCAGCGGCGCTGATGGTCTCGTAGCAGGTTTGGAGGCAGCTCACGACGTTGGTCTTGCCGGCGTTGCACGTGTCAAAGCACGTCTTGACGTCGGCGCAGCCCTTGGCACCCGTCTTGCCGTCCTCGATGCAGTCGAAGATCTTGGGCATGCACCGCAGCGACGTGCAGTCCTGGAGGCAGCTGGCGTTGCCGCCGGACTTGCACTGGCCCTCGATGCACTGGGTCTGGACGCAGGTCAGCAGCGCGGTCGCGCCGGGCAAGGCGGCGGGTGCGCCGTTGGCCAGGCACTCTGAAGCGCAGGCGCTGCTGCTGCTCCCGGCGCACGCGGCTTGCGCGCAGTCGACCACGGCGGCGCACGTGGCGTATTTGTAGCTGATGGTGTCCGTCAGTGGCGCGTCTTTGTCGCTGCCATCATTGCCCGTGGCGTCGCTGCCGGTGGCGTCGCCCAAGACGTCGTCCGTTCCGCTGAGCACGTCATCGGTCGATGTTGTCGTTGAGTTGCCGCACGCGGCGACCAGGATGCACAGTCCGATCATGGAAGCCAGATGCACACTCTTCATGGACGCCTCATAGGTTGTTTGGGATGGTTTGGTCTGGGAGACCGCGGTCAGCTGCCGCTGGCGCACGCGACGCATTCGCGGGCGAACGGCAATGCGCGCAACCGCGGCACCGGGACTTCATCGCCGCAGGTGGAACAGAAACCATAGCTGCCCATTTGCATGCGCTGCAGGACCGCAACAATTTCAGAGTATTCCTTGCGCATCGCCGAATCCAGCGCCTGCAACACGTCGTCGTTTTCGGTCGAGACGGCTTGTTCGGCAAAGTCGGCTTCCAGCGGCGCGTGCGTGTGCCGCAGGCCGTCTTCCACGAACCCGACGCGCGTCTCGAGCTCCAGGAGCCGTTCCCGCAGCGTGATCTCGATTTCTTGGATGTTAGCCATGATCCTGCCTCCAGCTGCATGTCACGCTAAGGAGGATAACAGCGAACCCTTGGCGAACCAGCGGGCCCCGTCACGCGTCTGTCATGGCGGAGGGGCGACGCGGGCGCAGCGTGCTACTGGCGGTTGAACCATTCGCCTGGGTCCATTGGCTGACCGTTGTGGCGAATCTCAAAGTACAGGTAGCGCCCCTTGAGCGAGCCCGATTGGCCGATATCGGCCATCCGTTGCCGGGCGGGGACCACCTCGTCGACGGTGACGCGGATGTTCTCGAGGTGGGCGTAGATGGTGTGCCAACCGCGACCGTGGTCGAGGATGATGGTGTCGCCGTAGCCGGTGAGCCAGCCGACATACGCGACGCGGCCCCAGAATACCGCGCGCACCGGCGCACCGATTTGGCTCCCCGCCGCGCGATAATCGAGCCCGCGGTGCATCAGGACCGTGCCGAATTTCGGGTGTTTGACCTCGCCAAAGCCAACCTCTACGCGTCCGGCAACCGGCGGCAGCAGCTTGCCCTGGGTCTGGGCGAACGTGTATTTGCGCTCCTGCCATTCCTTCAGCGTGGCGACCTTGGCCGCCACTTCGCGGCTCGCCGCATCCAGATCGCGCGCGAGGCGCTCAGCGGTCTTCTTGTCCTCGTCGATCTGCACAATCAGCGCCAGCTTGTCCCGCCGCTCCTGCTCCGCCTGCCATTTCTTGTCGTGCAGCGTCAGGTCCAGCTGGTTCAGCGCATTGAGCGCCGCGTCGCGCGACTGGGTCAGCCGCTCCTGGTCTGACAGCCGCTTGGTGTAATCGCGCAGCCGCACGCGGTCGTCGACGATGAGCCGCCGCAGGAGGCGATCTTTCACCACGGACTTGGCGAAGTCGTCGGTCGACAGGGCAAAACGCAAGGACGGCAGCGCCTCAATCCGCGCCAGCGCGCGCAAGCGGGCTTGCACCGCCAGTCGCATCTTCGCCAGCGCCGTCTCCGCCTTGGCACGCGCATCTTCCGCGGCCACCAGCGCATCGGTCGCCTCCGCGCGCTCCACGGACAACTTCACGATCTTGTTGTCAATTTCCGTCGAATCGCGATCCAGCTCGTCCAGCGCCTTCAACAGGCCCAGCTCGGTGTCGAGCTGCTTGGCGTAGCGGTCCAAAAGCGCCTTCTTCTCGGCACCTTCCAAATGCGGCGGCTGCGGCAGCGGTTGCGCGTGGGCGGTCTGCGCGATCGCAACGATGGCCAAAAGCCACACGCGTTTCACGGCTTATACCTTCAGGTAGCGGCCGACGGACAGCGCGCTCGCTGTCAGGCCGACCGTTGGACCACCGAGCACCAGCCACGCAATCATCCCCGGCGGCATCAGCGACCAGGACAGGTTGAGCAGGTGCACGTCGCGGACCAGACCGCGCAACTCCAGATGCAGTAGCCCGAGCAGCAGCATCGCCACGATCGCGCCGGCCAAGCCTTGCAGGGCGCCTTCGACGAGAAACGGCAGGCGGATGAAGCTCGGCGTCGCGCCGACAAGCGACAGGATCTCGATCTCGTCGCGGCGGGCGAACACGCCGAGGCGAATGGTCGAGAAGACGAAGAACATCGCGCTCGCCAGCAGCACGATGGACAGCACGAGACCGACCGTCCGGGCGATCTCCACGAGGGCAAACAAGAGCCGCAGTTTCTCCGCGCCGGTCGGCACTTCATCCACGGATTTCACCGACTTCAGGCTCGCCGCCCACTTCGCCAGCTCCTCGACGTCGCCGCGGCTCGCCAGATCGGCTTCCAGTTCAACTTCCAGCACGGGCTGGCCCGGAATCGCCGCCTCGTCCAGCCCTTCCAGCAACTCCGGCGTCATCGCCTGCTTGTTGCGTTCGCGGTCCTGCTGCGGCGTCAGGAATTTGACCGACTTGACGCCCTTGCGCTGGCGGATCTGCGTTTCCACGGCCTTGACGTCAGGCGTCGTCGCCGCCTCGTGCAGGTACACCGGAATGGTCAGCGACTCGCCGAGGCTGTGCATCAAGTGGCTGGCGTTGACCAGCACCATCGCGAACAGGCCCACGAGCGTGAGCGCAAGCGCGATGGTCAAGGCGCTGACGGCGGTCAGCCAGGGCGAGGATCGCACCAGCAGGAAGGCCTGATGCAGCACGTAGCCGATACGGGGCGCGCGTTTCATGACTCGCCTCCGCTGTCCGTGCCGTCGCTGGGCGCGGAAAGGTCGCCTTCCTCGGGCAGATCCTCAAGCACGGGTACCGGCGCCGTCATGCGCACGGGCGAGGACGAGAACGGCGAGCCGACAAGCGGCAGGATCCCGGCGCCTGAAGGAATCGGCCCGGTTGTCGTGTTGGCATTGCTCGCGACCGTCGGCGCGGAGCCCGGCACGATCAGGCTGTTGAGCGGCCCCGTCTGACGCTCCAGCGGCATCGGCACCGTCTGGCGGTCCGGCTGGCTCGGGCGGTCGATCGGCCCCGGGCGCTCGCCCGCGAGGAACTTGTCCGCGCGCGCCGATTTCGGCCGATCCTCGACCAGCTGGCCCTTGGACAGCACGAGCGTGCGCATTGCGTAGTGTTCGACAAGCGCGGTGTCGTGCGTCGCGACGACGACCGTCGTGCCTTTGCGGTTGATGCTCAGCAGCAGCTCGATGATCTCGTGGGAAAGCTCAGGATCCAGATTGCCCGTCGGCTCGTCCGCCAACAGGATCGCCGGCTCATTGACCAGCGCCCGCGCAATCGCGACGCGCTGCTGCTCGCCGCCGGACAGGTCGCCCGGGTACGCATGCGCGCGGTTAAGCAGGCGCGTGGCCTCCAGCATCTGGTTGACGCGGCGCTCGATTTCCGAGCCCTTGATGCCCAAAATTTCCAGCGAAATGGCAATGTTTTCGAAGACTGTGCGGCGCGGAATCAGGCGAAAATCCTGGAACACGACGCCGATGTTGCGGCGCAGGTACGGCACGCTGGAGTCGCGCAACACGTGGATATTGCGGCCGCCGATGAGGATTTGTCCGTCGCTCGCCCGCTCCATGACCAAAAGCAGCCGCAGGAGCGTCGATTTCCCGGCGCCCGATGAGCCGGTCAGGAACACAAATTCGCCCTCACGGACCCGCAACGTGACGTCGGTGAGGGCGTCAGTGCCGTTCGGGTAGCGTTTCTGGACGTGGTAGAACTGGATCACGCCGCGAAGGTACCACACGGGTATCCGGCGTCAAACGAACGCGACTTCGTATTTGCCAACATGGCGTACACCATTCGATGACAGCAAGTCTGTCGATTTTACAAAACTTGACACAGAACAGCGTTGAACCACACTCGCGGCGTTGCATGAGCCCAGGTCGGGGAGCCTGGGGGGTTCCAGTTCTCGTCGGCGTGTGATACTTGCGCGCCGCCGTTCGGGATTCCGGGCGGTCATCCAAGCGGCCACGCGCTGCATTTGGATGTGGGGAGACCTGAAGGACCTGATAAATACAGGCGAAATTGCGCAGGCCGCAGATCGCCCACCGTGGATTGCTCGTCCGAAACGGGACGACTCGAAGGAGAGGAAGATGAAGAAACTGCTGACAGCAGCCCTGACCACTGCGGTGGGCATGGCGTTCGCCGGCTCGGCCATGGCGACCGAGACCCGCATCAACAGCCTCTCGGCCGCGGGCGGCTTGGGCGGCGCCTTCAACGAAAAGACGATCACCATCCGTGACAGCGCGAACATCAACACGTTCCCGCAGTTCATGGTGGCGTACAAGAACAGCGTCGACGTGGACAACACGGCCGGCACGACCTACGGCTCCATGAACATCCGCTACGCGCTGTCGGACGATCCCGCTCCGCCGGTGTTGATGTTGTTCGGCAAGCGTTCGCCGTGGTCGTCGGTCATCAACAGCACGACGATTCAGGGCAAGACCCCGACCGACCTCGCTGGCAACCTGCCCGGCTACAGCGGCGCCGTCGCTGACCCGACCAACCACCAGTTCGGCATCGGCTTCGGCATGAAGGCCGGCGAGTCCGTGCGCCTCGGCGCGACGTTGTCGCTCGGCGGCAACCGCAAGGACAAGACGGGCACCACGAGCACGGGCAACCAGTATGACGACGAAGAGTCGAACACCTGGGTTGACTTCAACGCTGGCGTCGGCTTCGACATCAACGAAGTCAACAGCTTGGACTTCGGCCTGAACATCATGGCCGGCACGTTCACCAACATGGACAACAGCAACCTGGCGCGCTACGTGTCGAACGGCCTGTTCGGCATCGCGTTCACCGCCAAGGGCGAGTTCATGGTCAGCCAGATCTCCAAGCTGGTCCCGTTCCTGCGCATCAACTACGATTCACGCGCCATTGCCCACCAGTCCCGCTCGGACGAGAACGGCATCGGCAACGAGTCCAAGCAGGGCACCGTCAACAACACCTGGATCATCCTCGGTACGGACCTGGCGATTGCGCCCCCGAACATGGAAGGCGTGCTGATCCAGCCGGGCATCGGCTTCATCTACCACTCCTCGCTGGGCAACGGCTCGAGCGCGGCGACGGTTTCGGCCGTCGATCAGGAGAACTCCAACAACCTGATGCCGTGGTACGGTTTCGCCGCTGAAGCCAAGGCGTTCGAATGGCTGTTCCTGCGCCTCGGCGCTCGTCAGGTCATCTCGCGCACCAACATCAACAACACGGCGACCGCGCCGGCCAACAACGAGACCCACTTCTCGACGGTCACCAACACGGTGTCCACGGGCTTTGGCATCAAGCTGATGGGCTGGGACCTGGACCTCGACATCAACCCCGCGTTCTTCAACAACGGCATCAACGCCGTGACGGGCAACGCGACGCCGGGTTGGGCCCTCAACTGGGCGCTCGGCTACGACTGGTGAGCCAGCGTGTGGCCTCGGCCGCATAGCGCTCGCAGTCGGCCTCTGGCCTGACGGTTTCTGGCAACGCCCCGGGCGGATCTACGGATCCACCGGGGCGTTGCGCTTTTTGCGCCGGCCGTGCCACCATGGCTGGCACCCGAAGCGTTCGGGAACAAATTCGCCCGCCGGGGCATTGATTGGCTGGCCCCCCGCCAACCCGTCATGACGAGGATACATCCAGTGACATCACGCTTTGCCTTTACCTTGCTCGCCCTTGCGCTGGCGCCTGCCTGTTCGCGTACGCCCACCCCTGCCGCTGCGCCCGCAAGCGCTGCCGCCAAGCCCGGCGCGGAAGGGGCTGCGCCTGCTGCTGCCGCAACCGAGACCACTGGCGCCGCGCCGGCGGCTGCGGTCAACGCCAATGGTGTTCCGCGCGCTGTCGGTCCCGTTGCCACGGTCAACGGCCGCGACATCGGCCCAGAGCGGTTCAACGCCGAGTTTGAGCGCCTCGTTGGGCGATCGACCAAGGTGCCCGCCGATCGCCTGCGCAAAATCGCGACGAACGTGCTGAATCGGCTGATCGATCAGGAGCTGCGCGAGCAGGCGATCCGCAATGAGAACATCACGCTGACGGACGCGGAATTTGACGATGCGTGGAAAGACTTTACCGCGCGCTTCCGCAAGGGCGATGGCCATTTTGACGAAGCGGCGCTGAACGCCGAACTGCAGCGCGCGCACACGACGCTGGAGCAGATGCGCGAGCAGATTCGCCAGCAGCGTCTGGGCGCCAAGCTGGTGGAGAAGCTGGGCAAAGTGGAGGTCAGCGAGGCGGATTCCAAGTCGTACTACGACATGAATCCGTCGGCGTGGCTGGAAACCGCGTCCCGTGACTTGCGGCCGATCCTGATCCGCGTGCCGGCTGACGCCAACGCCGAAGTGCAGAAGAAAGCCGAGCAGAAGGCGGAAGAGGCATCGGCTGCGCTGCGCAAAGGCCAGGACTTTGAGCAGGTGGCCAAGCAGTACAGTGAAGGCCCGCTGCCGCCGCTGCACCTGACGCGCATGTCCGCCGAGGCGGAGCTTGAGCCGGTGGCGTTCCAGCTCAAAGTGGGTGAAGTGTCCAAGCCGATCAAGACGCGCTGGGGCTGGTACGTGCTGCGGTTGATCGAGAAGAATGAAGAGCGGACGCGGCCTTACAACGAAGTGCGCGACGAGATTCGCGCGCAGTTGACGACCCGCCGCGGCTACACGGAAGAGCGCCGCATTCTGGTGGAGCTGCGCAAGAAAGCGGAAGTGGTTGAGAAGCTGCCGTTCTGATGACCTGCTGGCCCGCCGCGCTGCCCGATTCGCAGCGCCCGTCGGCCAGCGTCTGGAGTTCCCCGTGAACAAGCCCAATCGCAAGCCCAACAACCCGCGGTTCTGCTCCGGGCCCTGCGCCAAACGGCCGGGCTGGTCGCTGGACGCGCTGAGCGACACGTTGGTCGGCCGCTCGCACCGCTCCAAGCCAGGCAAGGCGCGCATTGAACAAGTGCTCGACAAGTCGCGGGCCATTCTCGGGCTGCCCGCCGACTACCGCATCGCGATCGTGCCTGCGTCTGACACGGGCGCCGTGGAATTGGCGCTCTGGTCCGTCCTGGGCGCGCGCGGCGTGGACGTGCTCGCGTGGGAGAGCTTTGGCGAAGGCTGGGTCACGGACATCGTCAAGCAATTGAAGCTGCCCGACGTGCGGGTGCTGCGCGCCGACTACGGGCATCTGCCCGATCTGGCGCAAGTGTCGTGGGACCGCGACGTCGTCTTCACCTGGAACGGCACGACGTCGGGCGTCAGGGTCCCGAACGGCGACTGGATCGCCGATGACCGCCGGGGCCTCGCCATCGCCGACGCGACGTCCGCGGTCTTCGCGATGGATCTGCCGTGGCACAAGCTCGATATCGTCACGTGGTCCTGGCAAAAAGTGCTCGGCGGCGAGGGGGCGCACGGGATGCTCGTGCTGAGCCCGCGCGCGGTCGCGCGTCTGGAGTCCTACGCGCCGCCGTGGCCGATGCCCAAGCTCTTTCGCCTGACCAAGGACGGCAAGCTGCAGGAGGGTATCTTCCAGGGCGAGACCATCAACACGCCGTCGATGCTGTGCGTGGAAGACGCGCTGGACGGCCTGAAATGGGCGGAGCGGGTCGGTGGCTTGCCGGGCCTCATGGCGCGCTCTGAGGCCAACCTCGCGGCCATCGAGGGCTGGGTCGCCCGGACGCCGTGGGCCGAGTTTCTCGCCGCCGATCCCGCGACGCGTTCCAACACGTCGGTGTGCCTGATCTTCACCGCGGACTGGTACCGCGCGCTCGACCTCGCCGGGCAAACTGCCGTCGCCAAGCGGATGGCGGCGCTGCTGGACGCGGAAAACGTCGCGCTCGATGCAGCCTTCTACCGCGATGCGCCGCCTGGCCTGCGCATCTGGTGTGGCGCGACGGTTGAGACAAGCGACGTCGAAGCGCTGCTCCCGTGGCTCGATTGGGCGTTCGCCCAAGTCACACCAACGTAGTCAGTGCACCGTGAACGCGTAGAGCAGCGTCTGTTGGCGCGGGCTTTGGTTGTCGTCGGACAGCAGGTACAGCCAGAGCGCGCCGTCCTGCATCCGCGTCGCCAGACCTTCAAAGTTGTCCATCGCGCAACGCGCCGGATCCAGCCGCAGCACCTCACGCGTCTGCGCGATCTGGCCTGACTGTGGCAGGCGCACCGCCACGATCCGCGTCCCCGCCTCATGCGTCGCGGCCAGCCACTTGCGCTCCAGCACCAGCGCGTCGCCCAGCCGATGCCCCGTCGGCAGCGCCGCGAGCGCGACCGGGCGGAAGTCCGGCGTCGTCGGGTAAGCGAGCGCGTGCCATTGCCCGGCTTGCCAGCGCCACATCGGCAGCGTCGCAGGCACCGGTTCTGGGCCCTCGGCGATCGCGAGCACGGAATCATCCGCCAGCGTCGTCATCGCCTCCAGACCGGCGTTACGCGGCATCGCTTCAAGTCCCGGCGGCAGGGCTACATGCGTTGGCTCGATCTGGAACGGCGGCTGCGACGCGGGAAACTGCCAAATCTGGTCGTTCGTGCCCACCTGACGCTCGACGCCCAGCCACCACGAGCCATCGGCGCGCAGCGCCATCGACTCCACGTCGCACACGCGCTTGTCCGGACAATGCAGCAGCGCACCTGTCTGTTGCCCCGTGACACCGGTCAGCTTGCCGGCGCGATGCGTCAGCCCCGCCTGCAGGAAGTGGCCGTCGTCGGAGACCGCGAGCAACGTCGCACCGTCAGGGGTGACGCGCAGATCGGACCACCCGCCAAAGCCGGACCATTCGGGCCACGTCAAAGCGAATCCACCGCTGAAGGCTGCGCTGATATCCGCCGGAACGATCGCCGTGCACGCACCGGTCGGCGCAGCGCGCAATGTGCTCGCCGCGGGCGCACGTGGCGCGCCTGCGCAGCTGCAGAGCATCCATGCCAGCATGACGGTCGTTCGCATCGCCACCTCCGCCGCGATTGTCGCGTCATCCGGCGGTTGCGTCCAATCGCCGCAAGGTGGCCGTTCGCCGACGCCGCGGCCGACCATTTTCGTGGCTATGGCGCGAGGTATTGAGGTTGGCCGTCCGCAGACGAACCGGCGACCAACCTCAATACACGCGCTAGTCGCGCCCCCAAGCATCTTCCAGCACGGCGATGGTTGACCGACTGCCGGGCGACGACAATCACCCGTTTGGGTGCATGCGACGCGTCCAATTCGTCCGAAATACCGTCCGAATACCGTCCGATGTCGGACGATATCGCGTTCCGGCGCGTTTGGACGGATCGCCGCGCTCGACAAAGTCGGCCATCGCGGCAATCCTTCGGCACAACGAACGCGTCGCCGAGAGGCTTGTCATTGCCGTGGCCCCCACCGATTCCACAAGCCTGTCGGGCAACCTGAAACCCAATCTCGCCGCGCTATTGGCGGAGATGCGCACGCGCATGGGCGCCGACCTCGTGTGGTTTGGCCGCGTGGGCGAGGTGCCGAGCGCCAGCGACGCCCGTCGCCTCTGGTGGAGCGGCATCTGGAGCGACGGTCACAAGGCGGCCGCGGACATGCTCGAATCGATGGACGACCAGCCCGTCCCGCGCAGCGCCTGCCTGGACCTGAGCGTGCGGCCGTTCACGTGGCAAATCACCGCCTGGCAGCCGGACGCGGAGGCATTCTGGCCGCACGCGTTTGCCTGCAACGTGTACGTGCGCCATGACCTGCACGAAGAGCACCGGCTGGTGGTCAAGGATGAGACCGGCGTCGTTGGCGTGCTCGCCGCGGCTTGGGATCGGCGTCGCACGGGTGTGACCGCGCGGCTGAGTCGGGCGCTGCGCGATCGGCACGCGCGCTGGGCGCACGACCGGCTGCGGCTGGCGATTCGCCATCAGGTCGCGACGGATGCGCCGCCGGCAGGTCACATCGTCCTTGCGGCGACGGGCGCGCTGCAGTTGGCCAGTCCGCCCGCGCACCGCTGGCTGGATCAACACCGGGCCGCGCGGTTGCTGGGCGCCGTCGAAAGGGCGACGCGCGCTGTTCCCTTGGAGGCGACGGCCATCGCGGTTGCGGGTGCGGAAGTGCGCCTGACGCCGCTGCATGGACCGCTGGGCTCAGGCTGGTTGGGCGAGCTGCGGCCGCTGACCAGCCCACACGTTGACGTGCGGCTGGTGCTCACGCCGGCGCAGGCTGTGGTCATCGCGCAGGTGCTGGCGGGCTGCACGGCGCCGGAGATCGCCAACGGGCTGAACAAGAGCGTGGAGACCGTGCGCAGCCAGATCAAGCAGGCGTACGGCCGTCTCGGCGTGGTCAATCGTCTCGAGTTGGCTCGGGTGATGCGCGATCCGCCGCCGTGAATCGCGCATTGACGGCGAAGTCGCCCAGACCGCGGTCGTCCGTCGTCACGCCGATCCCCGCAATGCTCGCGCCGCGCAGCGCCAGCCGCAATCCACGCGGCGACACGTGCAGTAACTGCGCCATCGCATCAATGTCGCCACCGGAACGCTCCTGCGCGGCGCGCAACTCAGCCGGCGTCACGTCGCCCGCCGTCCGCAGCGTTGTGCTGCGATCAATCAGCAGGTACAGCGTCGACCGCGCGATGCCCAGCTCGCGGGCGGTCGCGGTCAAGCTCCAGCGGTTGCGCGTCAGCGCGGTCGCCACGGCTTCATCCGTCAGCGCCGAAGGGTCGCTGTTGGCCATAGGCGTCCGCGGCTCGGTTATCCTGTGCGCGCCCAACCAGGTCTCCAGCGAGAAACCGTTGCCCAGACGCTCGTCCCCGTCCGCCTGAATCACCAGCGTCCGCACCAGGTTGCGCAGCTCGCGGGCATTACCCGGCCACTTGTGGGTCGCCAGCTGCGCGACCAACCCTGCCGGTATCCACGCCTGCCCGACCGGCCGCCCCGCGAGCGCCAGTTCTTCGTCGCGAAAATGGGCGAGCAATGCGCCCAGATCTTCCAGCCTTTGCCGCAGCGCCGGGACGCGCACGTGATAGCCGGCGAGCCGATACAGCAGCGGCGTCCGCAGCAGGCTGCGCTCGTCCAGGTCCTGATCCGTCGCCGCCACCACGCGTACATCGACCTTGCGCACGCGGTGGTCGCCCAGCCGTTGGACCTCGCCCGTCTCCAGGACGCGCAGCAGCATCGCCTGCACGTCGGGCGCCATTTCGCCGACCTCGTCGAGGAACAACGTACCGCCATTCGCCTGGGCAAAAAGCCCATCGTGGTCCTGAGCCGCGCCAGCAATCGCGCCGCGCATGTGGCCAAAAAGCGCAGACGCCGCGGTCTCCGCCGTGATTTCCGCGACGTTGACCGCCACCCACGGGCCATCGCGCCGCGGACTTGTCTCGTGCAGCGCCCGCGCGACAAGCTCCTTGCCAACGCCCGTCTCGCCCGTCACCAGCACCGGCACGGCAAGTGGCGCGGCCAGCGCGATTTGCTGGCGCACCTTGTCCAAAGCCTCGCTGCCGCCGATCAGCCCACACGCCGCCACGGCCTGTGGAAGCGTCCGCAGATGCAGCAACAGCGCCGTCCGGTTGGAGATCTCCAGCACCACGCCGCGCTCCAACGCGTTCCGTTCAACGTGCCGCGGCAGCGTCAGCGGCTGACCGGCAACAACCACGCGGCTTTCGCCCACGCACGGCGTCAGCACAACGCCGTCCCGCCACGTCAGCATTGTCGGTTGCCGGCTGGCGTACGGATCGCCTATCGGCTGGGTATGTTGCCCGTCGGCCGTGGTGAATTCCGGGGAAAGGCGCGACAGCCCGGCGATGCCCCCCTGCTGCAGTTGCCCGAGGAACGCGCGGGCGCCGACCATCGCCGGCTCCGGGTGGGCGAGAATCGTCAGGCATGGCATGCGCTGTGTCGTGTCGTCGGCGCGGTCCGCCGGGAACGGCTGCGTGTCGATGTCAGGATTGGGACGATGACGCATCTGCCGTTGTCCGTGACCGACAGCTCGGCCGCGCTGGGGACGTGTTTATCCGCGTTGCCGTTGCCGCGCGCGGAGCCGCAGCCAGATCTGCACGAGATCGCCGGCCGCGCGGACAAAATGCCCAGGCCGCAGCTTGGAACCGGCGACGTCATGCCAGATCTGCAGCGGCACCTCGGCAAACGCGCTCTCCGCGAGCGGCTCGACGCCCGGTCCGCCCCAAGCCAAACGCCCGAGCAGCTCCACATCGAAGATCCAGCGCGACACGAACGGCTCTGCCAGCGTGGCTTCCAGCGCCGGCGTCACGCGGAACAGCTTGGCGCCGCATTGCGTGTCGTAGATGTGCAGCGCCAGCGTGAGCGACGCCGCCGTTGCGAAGACGCGTCCCAGATAGTGGCGAATCGCCTTGCGTTCCACAGCATTGCCCAGCAGCCGGACGCGCGCGCCGATGAGGACCTGCACCTCCGGGCGCTCGTGCAGCACGGCGAGGAGGCGTCGCAGCTCGGTCGGCGGTGTGGACAAATCGGCATCGAGGAAGCCGACTTCCTGCGACCCCTGGGCGATTGCCAACAGCATCCCCTGGCGCACCGCCTCGGCTTTGCCGCAGTTCTCCTCCAGCTTGAGCAGTTGGATGCGACCGTGCGTTTCCGTGCACAGCGCGTCGACGATGTCCCGCGTTCCGTCGGTCGATCCGTCATCGACGAAGATCAGCCGCATTTCGTCAGCTGCAACAAGATCCGCAAACGCCGCCGTGTCGAGCCGCAGCGCCTCGTTGAAGCACGGCACGACGATGCAGGGCACGTTGTCGCGTCGCGCGGCGGTGGCGTGCTGGGATGCTGGGGTGGTCTTGCGCGCCACGTGAGCCTCGGAATTGCGGGAACGATCCGCCGACAGAGTAGCAGCGTGGGTGGCACTGACAAGCTTCTCGCGGCGCGTTCAGCCCGGATGCAGCCGTTCCGTCAGGAAGTCGCGCACATCTGCAAACTTGCGCGTGCGCTTGGCGGGCGGCAGGCTGTCGAGCAACTTCTGGCCATAGCGCCGTTTGAGCAGCCGCGGGTCCAGCAGCGCCACCACGCCCCAGTGCCGCTGACTGCGGATCAGGCGGCCAAAGCCCTGCCGCAGCGCCGTCGCGGCCAGTGGAATCGACAAATCGTCAAAAGCGTCGCGGCCCTGGGCGCGCAGTTGCTCCGTGCGCGCGACGAGCAGCGGATCATCCGGCGGCGGAAAGGGAATCTTGTCGACGACCACGACGCGCAGCGCGTCCGCCGGCAAATCCACTCCCTGCCAAAAGCCCATCGTCGCGAGCAGCACCGCCGGCTGACTCAGGACGAACCGCTCCAGCAGCACCTCCCGCGGCGCCTCGCCTTGCGCGAGCAGCTCCATGCCATACGGAGCCAGCTCCGGCCGCAGCCGCACCAGCGCGTCGTTCAGCGCGCGCCGGCTGGAGAACAGCGCCATCGTGCCGCCGCCCGCCGCCACCGCCAAATCCAGGATCGTCTCCGCCACGCGGGCGTCGCGGTCGGGCGCAAACGGATCGGGGATCGCCTCGGGCACGTACAGCAGCGCCTGACGGGGAAAATCAAACGGCGACGGCAGGCTCAGCGTCGGCACGTCGTCGGGCAGCCCGAGCTTCTCGCGGGCGTGGCGGAAATCGCCAGCCACCGCCAGCGTCGCGGAAGTGAAGATCCGCACGACCGGCTCCGCCAGCAGCGTGCGCTTCAGGATCGGCGCGACGTCTACGGGCCGCGCGATCACGATCGCGTCGTTGCGGCGGTGCTCGACCCACCGGACCATGCCGTCCTCGCTGCGCGGCGGAAACAGCACGCGCTCGATGTCCTGTTGGACCGCGAACAGCGACTCGTCGAACTTGTGCCACAGCGGGTCCGTCGCCAGCATCGGCTCCTGCATCATCTCCGCCAGCTCCGCCAGCAGCGCGGCGAGCTCGACCGCCGGGCTCGCCAGCGCGTCCTGTACGCGCCCACGCACCGTCTGGCCGTGCGGCTGCAGGCGGATCAGCGCGAACAGCCGCAACGCCGCGGGATCGGCGCGGTCCAGGAGCGTCCGCATCGGTTCGCGCAGCAGGGAATCCGGCAGGTTGGGCAGCGCCAGCCGCAGGTCGGCCAGCAGGTTGCCGACGCGTCGTTCACCCAGCGAGGAGCCGAAAAACGCGCTCGCGGTATCCGCCAGCCCGTGCGCCTCGTCGATGACCACCACGCCAACTTCCGGCAGGATCCCGCCCTGTTCCCAACGCTCGCGCACGGCGTAGTCGGCAAAAAGCAGGTGGTGGTTGACGACGATGAGGTCCGCCGCCATCGCCCGCCGCCGCGCTTGCAGCACGAAGCAGGTGTCCTGATGCGGGCATTCCTGGCCGAGGCAATTGTCCGCGGTCGACGTAATCTCCGGCCAAATTGGATCGTCCTCCGCGATGCCAACCAGTTCACTGCGATCCCCGACCTGCGAGTGCCGCGCCACCGACTCCGCCGCCATCAGCGCCATCGGCAGGGAGTACCGCGACTGCGCCAGCCGGTGCTCCAGCCGCAGCTTGCACAGGTAGTTGCTGCGGCCCTTGAGCACAGCCACTTCGCGCGTCACGCCGGTCGCCGCCAGCGCCACCGGAATGTCGTTCTGCAAAATCTGGGTCTGCAAGTGCCGCGTCGCGGTCGCGATCAGCGCGCGCTTGCCCGACGCGAGGATCGGCAGCAGGTACGCGAGCGTCTTGCCCGTGCCCGTGCCGGCCTCCACAAGCAAGTCAGTCTGCGTGGCAATCGCGTTGGCGACGGCCGCCGCCATGTGCACTTGACTGGGCCGCGCTTCAAAATCGCCGAGGACCTGATCGAGTGCGGCCAAATCCGCTGTGATCACGGCGCCTGCCCGGGTGCGAGCTGCGGGCGAATCTGCGGCGCGGCCTGCCGCACGAACGTCAGCACCGCGGTGTGGCCAAGGAAGCGATGGCTGTCCTCCACCTGTTGCCATCCCGACGCAGTGAGCGTCGGCAGCAGGAAATGCCACACGGACTCCAGCTCTTCGCGCGGCTGGCTGTTCTCGTCCGTCGGACCCAGCGCGTCGCGATCGCCGACCAGCACCACGGCGTCAGGATTCTGCGCCAGCAGCGTCGTCAGCTTTTCCAGCGCCTCGGAGGGATCGAGCGAACTCCAGATCAGGCGCTTTTCGTGCAAGTACGGGTCGAGCAGGAAGAGCACCGGCATGCCGCGGCCGCCGAGCGTCAGCATGGCACCTTTTTGGCCGAGGCTTTCGCGGGCAAACCGCGCGACTTTGCGCGCTGACTGCCGATCGGCCGCCTGCGTTTGGGCCAGCAGATGGCTCGCGCCGATGCCAAAGACAAGCAGCGCCATGATCGCCAGTTGCCACGCGGCCTTGCGGCCAGAGCTCGCGGATTCCGTCTGCGACCGCGGCATCGAGCGCGCGCTCAGGCCCACGCCCACCAGCAGCACGGCGCACGCGCGTCCGACCGCGAGGGCATCGGTCAGCCCGTCGACCTGTCCACGCCACGCGCTCCACGCGGCAAAGCCGAGCACCAGCGCCAGCGGCAGCACCAGCGGCGCGATGTCGCGATCGCCGAGATCGCGCGGCACTGACACGTGCACGCCCAGGGTTTGCCAGCCGGTCTGTTCGGAAGGCGGCAGCGCGATCGGATCCGGGCGCACGCGGCCGCGCCACAGCCCAGCCAGCGCCGTGAGCAGCAGGCCGCCGCCGACCACCAGCGCCGGCAATGAAGTCTGCTGAAGGTCGAGTTGCCGCGCCAGCGCGCCCTGCGTACCCGTTGGCAGCACCGCGCCGAGCGCCTGTACAGCCGCTTGCCACGGCGGCGTGTCCGCCCAGCCCGACGGGTCCATCGTCGCCGTGCCCAGCCACCACGCGGCGGTCAGCGGCGCATGCGGCAACAGCGTGCCCACGAAGCCGAGGCGAATTCCAACCACGCCGCCCGCCGCCAGCAGCCACGCCGCGAGGCCGGCGCGCTTGGGCGCATCGCCCGTCACCGCACGCGCCGCCAGGTACAGCGCGCCCGGCACCAGCAGGAGCAGCGACGGCGCCAGCGATCCCGCCAGCAGCACCGGCAGCGCCGACAGCGCGGTTTTCCTGACATCGCCATCCCGCAGCCCCGCGCGCAGGAGCGCGAGCGCCGCCAGCGCCGCCATCGTGACGAACGCCACGCCATCGGCGCGCTCGCCCATGTCCAGTCCCAGCGGCCCCATCGCCAGCAGCAGGCCCGCGAGAAGACCCGGAATCGCACCCCAGCCCGCCGCGCGCGCGAACGCGACCGCCAGCGCCGGCGTGGCGATTTCGCACAGCAGCGGAATCAACCGGGCGAACGCCGAGAAGCCGCCGCCCGCCAGCAGCATGCCGCGCGTCGCCTGCGTCCACGGCTCATGGCCGGCGTCGCCGAGGCCCAGCACCAGCGCCGCCTCATGCACGCCGAGGTCCTGGCCAATCAGCGGCACAAGCCGCACGGCGAGGGTCACAGCCGTCACGCGGATCAGCAGCGTGCGCAGGTCTTTGGGGTCAATGGTCATTGCGGTGTCACGCCTCGAGGGTCAAAGCCGCGCGAGGGTAGCCCTGCGATCGCCTGCCCGCAAGTGAACGATCAGCCCTGGCCCGCGAAGCCGTCGTCGCGCTCGCGAAACAGGAAATTGAACGTCGTCATCGTGCCGTAGCACGCCGTGATGTACTGCTGAATCTGCACTTTTTCCGCGGCGTCCAGGTTCTCCGAGCCGTTGATCTTCTGCTCCAGCACCCGCAGCTTGTCGCGAATCGCCACGACTTTGCGGAACAGCACGTCGATGTCGATTTCCTTGGCCTGCAGCTCCGCGTTGCCCGGCTGCACGATGACCTTGCCGCCCTTGAACCGCGCTGCCATCGGCACGTCGGAGACGTTCAGCGCTTCATCCAGCACTTCCGCGAGGATCGATTTCAGCGTATGGCGGTCCATGGAGCCCTCTGTGTCGCCGTCGCCCAGCGACAGCGGAATGTAGTTCATCTTCGGTCGACTTTCTTCGACCTCTTCGTACGCCCGCCGCACCGGCGTTGACCGCCGCGCGTCCGCCACATCCCGCGCGTGGCCTTGCTGCACCATCGCCATGCGCCGCTGACGCTCGCGTTCGGCCGGCGAAACATCGGCGTCATCGGGCAGCGGCGTGCCAGGCACCAGCTTGGAGCGGTCCAGATGATAGTTCGGGCAGCCGAATTCCTGCGCGCCCACGGTCGGATGCGTCGGCTTGCCCTTGCATTCGCCCATGGTGCGGGACATGCGATCCGTGAACATCGGCTCAAAGTGCCGACAGGACCCGCAGCGATTGTAGACTTCCTGCACCGAGATCATGGTTCGCCGTTCTCGCAGGGTGCGGGCGCGCCGTCAAGGCGTTGGCGCCGTCTTCTCCGCGTCGCACCGCCGCCTGGCCTCGCCTGCGTCGTCTTTCGCCGGCGTCTTGGCCGCCATTTCTGCCAGCTCGCACCACGCTTCGGCGCGATCCTTGCTCGTGCCCGCGCGCTCGGCCGCCAGCCGGTAGGGCAGGATCGCCGGCACCAGTTGGCCTTCCGCCTGCAGCCGCCGTGCCTCGTAGAGCACCGCCAGCCGCCCGGACGGGTCGGTCTCCATCAGCGCCGTCGCGCCCAGCTTCAGGTCTTCCAGCGCGTCCTTCTGGCCCGCCTGCCAATCCAGCCACGCCAGCTTGGCCAGGGACGCCGCGAACTTGGGCTCGTTGGTGTCCAGTTCCACCGCCACGCGAATCCGCGCCCGTGCTTCCGCCCGCTGACCCTGCGGCGCCACGACGATCACCCACGGCTTCTTGGCGGCCTCGCCGCCTTCCACAAGCGCCGCGTGCGCGCGCTCCGCCGCATCGACCCACAGCGCGGCGATCGACCCGTCGCCCGGATCCAGCCGACTCGCCACCGCCAGGTTCGCCACGATGTCCAGTGGGTCAGAGCCCGGCTTGTGCGCCATCGCCAGCACAGCGCGCTGTTTGACACCGTCGCACTGACCATTTGGCACGTCCACGAGCGCCTGGGCCTGCTCCGCCGCGCCCGCGCGATCGCCCGTGGCCGACAGCGCGTCCATCAGGAGCCCGCGCAGCGTGCACAAATCCAGCTGGTTCTGCGGATTGCTCAGGTCCAGCTTCGGCCCCGTCTTCAGCTCCGCCTGCAGGGTCTGCATGGCCTTGCGGCCCTGGCCCGTGTGCAACGCGTTCACCGCCAGCGTCAGTTGCCCCTTCAACGGCCGCGCCGTGTCCGTCGGCGGCGTCACGTCGGCCGGCGTGTCCACGCTTTCCACCGTCTGCTCGCTCTCCTCGGCATCGTCCTCGGGCTGTGGCGTGGCCCGGTCCGTCACCAGCTGCTTGACCAGCCCCGGCAGGTACGGCCGGAAGTCGTGGTCAAAACGCGCCAGCTTCTGCGTCAGCCAGATCGCGAACGTCCGGTCCAGCTCCTCGGGCGTCACGCCAAATTCGCGCTGCACCAGATCCGTCGTCGTCGCGCCCGTCTTGTAGCCGGCCACGAGGTTGCGCAATTTGCCAAAGCCATGCCGCTCGCACAGGAATTCCGTCAGCAGCATCGCCTGATAGTACGCGTCGACAATCTCCTGCATCGACTGCGCCTGCGAAAACGCCAGGTTGAACGCCGCGACATGCGCCAGCTGCCCGGCCTTCAGCCGGTCGTACGCCCGCCGATCCATCCGCATCGCCCAACGCGGATTCGCCCACGCGCTCTCCATCATCGCCAGGCCTTCGGTCAACCAGCGCGGCACGCGGCCGTCGGTCATCTGGATGTGAAAAATGTGGCTCAGTTCGTGCCACAGCACCATCTTCCAATTGAACGGCCGCTCATTGGGCGACCGCGACGTCACCAGGTGGCCAAAGCACACCGCGTGCGCCCCCAGCGCGGGCAGGCCCACCGTCCGCACGCTGAACTGCTCGGTCTCCGGGAAAATCTCCACCTGGATCGGCTTCTCGGGCGTGAAGCCGTATTTCGCCTCCAGCGCCGTCATTGCCTCCTGCAGGAACGGCAGCATCTCGCGCTCAAACGCTTTGCGATCCTTGCGGTGCACACGCAGATCGGCCTTCTTGCCCGGCAGCGTCACCATCTGCTTGAGCACGCCGTCGTAGAGCACGTTGAGCTGATTGGCGGTCCGCACGTCAAACGGATCGCCGCCGTACGCCGTCTCCAGCTCCTTTTGCGCCTTCTGATCGTCCGCCACCCGCGCGTAGCCCATGCCCAGCGCGGCGTGCGCCTGCCACAGCTCCGGCTGCGTCTGGATCGCCGTTTGCAGCAGCAGCAGCACTTCGCGGTAGCGGTGCGCCATCTCCAGGTATTCGCTCGTCACCAGCCAGAGCCGGCCATCGTCCGGATTGACCTTCTTGGCCGCCTTCTCCGCCGCGGCAAAATCCGCCGGCTGATCGCTCAGCTTGGCCAACGCCCCGCGCACCGCCAGGGCATCCAGACTATCGGGGCGCAGCGCCTGCGCACGATCCAGGAAGCCCTTGGCCACCGGATAATCCTCATCGTGCAGCGCCACTTCCGCGCGCAGCACCAGCGCATCCAGGTCCCGGGGATTGTCGGTCAGCAGCGCGTCCAGTCGCCGGCGCGCCTTGGTCACGTCCTGATCGGACTTCAGGTCGATCCGCGCCATCAGGACCAGCGCCGTCGGCTGTTTTGGGTCAATCGCCAGCACTTTCTTGAGCGATTTGTCGCCGTCGCGGTAGTTGTACTTGCTGACGAACAGCCGGCCCCACGCCAGCTCCAGCGCCAGCCGCTCGCGATCGTTCTCCACCGCCTGGTTCGCCTGCTCGTACACGCGGTTGGCGTCGCGGACGTAGCCGTTCAGGCGCAACGACTCCGCCACCGCCAGCAAATCCAGCGGCTCCTTGAACTGGCCGTTCTCGTAGCGATCCGCCAGTGGATCCAGGAGCTTGCGGGCTTCATGGGCCTTGCCGGCCTCATACAGCGCCGCGCCCAGCGCCACCTGCAACTGCGGATCGCCCGGATTGGCCTTGACCGCCTTGCCTAACAGCGCCACACGCGCCGGCAACGTGCCGGATTGCCGCTCCACTTCAGCCTGCGTCAGCGCGACCTGCGCATCGATGATCTTGCCAGCCAAATGCGGCGCCAACAGCGCGCGCGCCTCGCCCAGACGCCCCTGCCGCAGCAGCGTTTGCGCCGCGACGACTGCGTCGGCCGCCGTCAGCTGCATCTTGTCGAGCGTCGCTACGCGTTCAAAGACCGCGAGCGCGGCTTTCACATTGCCGTGGAGCAGATAGTCGCCAGCTTCACGGCCCAGCGCGGTAGGTTCTTCGGCATAAGCCGGGACACACGCCAGCAGCAGCGCTGCCAGAAAACAGCCTACAGGCCGCCGATGATGTGCCATGCGCCGTCCTCGCGCTTGAACTTGAGGCGGTTGATGTCGTCCCAAGTGCGGTAGTTGTCCACGCCGCCTTCGGTCAGCAGCGCCGTGCCAACAAAGTGCACCTCCGCCGCCGCGTCATCGCCCTTGACCTCGATTTCCCGCAACTGCAGCTGCAAATGCAGCTTCTTGACGTTGTCGCGCAGCATCGTCAGCTTCTGGATGACTTTGTCGTAGCCGTAGTCGTCGCTCGGATCGTCGGTCGTGCCGCCGTTCTCAGCGAATTGCAGGGAGATGAGGCCCTTGAGCGCCTCGATGTCGCGCTCCTCGACGGCCTGATGGTAGGCCTTCAGCACCTCAAAGATTTCCTTGTTCTGCGGCGTCGCCGGCACCTTTTGGCCCGCGTCCAAGTAGCCCGGACCGCACGCGGCGAGGCTCAGGAGCAGGGTCAACAGGAGCAGCGCTCGCAGGGACATCGCGTTCATCATCTTCAGCAGCACAGGCTTTCTCCGAATCCGGGGGACGGGTGGCGAGGGTAAGGCGCGCCACCGATGGCGTCAAACCGCCAAGGGGCATGGCTATTCCGCGCGGCGTCTGCGCACGGCGAGGATGACGCCGCCAACCAACAGCAGCAGCGCTCCCGGGACGGCTGGCGAGCGGCCTTGTTGGCAACCCGTTTTCGCCGAACTGCCGGCGCTCGTGCCGAACAGCGCGTCGGTCGGCGGTGGTGTCCAGCGATCGCCCGCCGGATCCAGCTTGATGTCCAGCGACGGCACGCCCGCGTGCGCGCCCGCGATCGCCGCGTCCACCTTGCCAACGTCCTCGACCTTGACCGGGAACGGCGCGCCCGTCTCGTCCAACACTTCCACGTGCAGCGCCGCTGGCGCCGTCGCAAAGCGGGTATCCGCGGCCGACTTGATCTTCGCGAAGCCATCGGGGCTCTCGAATACCCATGAGCCAAGCCCGGGCAGCGTCAACCGCTCGGCATCCTGGGTGTAATCGCCCTTGCGACAGATGCCGTGCGCCACCGCGTTGTTCACGTTGCTGACGTCCGGCAGCGTCGCCGAATACGCGAACACCGGATCTTTCTGCATCTCCGACGGCGAAATCCGCATCACCAGCCGCGTCACCTTGGCCGCGCTGCCCAGCCGCTGCGCCATCTCGCGGACCGGCTTGCAGAACGCGGTCTCCAGATCCGCCGCCATCGCCGCGCCGTCCAGCGCACCCAGCGGCGACTCAATCAGCCCGTTTTCCGCCTGCAGCTGCTGATAGAACGTCACCACATCCGCGTTGCCCGCCATCTGGAAGTACGTCTCCAGCACGTCGGCCACCGCTTGGGTAATCGGCAGCTTCTGGATCACAATCTGCCTCCACGCCGCGTCACGGGTCTTCGCCTTGGCCAGCGTCTCGGTGTTGAGCGCCGTGAGGTCAAAAGTCGGCGTCGTCACCTGGTTCATGTTGGCGATCGTCGTGACCGACGTTGGCAGCTTGCCGGCATACTCCGTGGCAAACGCGCGTCCCGCCGCTTCATCGATCGCCGCCGCCAGCACCTGCTGGTAATTCGCCGCGCCGCCAAACCAGTCGATGCGCGCCGGATTCACGACCACGTGCATGTGGTTCTTGGGAATCGCCCGGCCTTCGCCCGCCAGCGTCACGACCACGTCCATGTCGTCCACCGCGGCGATGGAGGTCAGCCGCAGCGGCACGCACGCTTCAGAATCGTCCATGGTCAGGGCGATGGGCCGGATTTCCTTGATCGAGGCGCCGGCCACGAGATGCAGCGCGACAAAGACGTCACCGCGCGCCACGTGGGAGTCCAGGATCGGCTTGGCCGCGTCCGGGATGCCGTAGTTGTTGTCCTGCAGCCACTTGACCATCTTGGCGGCGCCTTCCGTCTTGGAGGTCGCCTGCACCAGGACGTAGTCGTACTTGCCGACCTGCGCGTGCTTCAGCACTTTCACGCCGTCCCCGTCCACGCCAAACCCGGCTTGATTGGGACTGGTCGCGAGGTCCTCTGAACCCGCCGTCGCGGTCGAGCTTCCACAGCCAAACCCGCTCGATTGCGTGGACGCGTACGAGCAGTTCTCGCTGGTGTCAAAATCGAGCTTGAACTGCGCCGCCGTCGCCAGATCCAGGCGATCGAACAGCCAGGAATCGCCGACCGAGACGTCCGGTGCCTTGGGCAGCGGCAGGACCCAGGAAAAGTCGCCCGGCGGCCCGGCGTAGCGGATCTCAACCCAGACGTAGGACTTCTTGGTCACGGTGTCGTGGGAAAACAGGATGCGTTCGGCGTTCTGCAACACGGGCGTGCTGGTCAAACCCGCCGGAACAAAGCAGCCGCCACAGGCAAAAGCGGCGGATGGGAGGAGCAGGGCGGCAAAGCACGCAGCGAGCAGGAAACGGCGCATTGGGGAACCTCCGTCCGAGGACTGTAGCGAATCCGCCGCGATAACGCCAAGTCGCGTCAGGAAACGACCAGCCGCCAGCAGCGGTGAACGGCCTGGTTGCGGTAGTCGATGGGCAGCGTGGCCGCGGAAATGTCGGTGATGTCCGCGGCGAGGCCTTCCAGGTCGTCGACAAAGCGCTGGTGGTTGGTCGAGAAGTAGAGGACGCCGCCCGGTCGCATCACCGCCATCACCGCTTCCAGCAGCATCCGGTGATCGCGCTGCACGTCAAACTCGCGGCCCTGCTGGCGATTGGCCGAAAACGTCGGCGGATCCACCCACGCGAGGTCAAACCGCTGGCCGTTGCGCTGCGCCCAATCCAGCCACTGCAGCGTATCGATGGCGGCAAACGTGTGCTGCGGGCCCATCAGGTCGTTGCGCACCAGGTTGTCGCGCGCCCAGTCGAGGTACTGCTGCGAGGCATCCACGCTCAGCGTTGACCGCGCGCCGCCCTTGGCCGCAGCCACGGTGAAGGCGCCGGTGTAGGCGTATAAATTGAGGAAATCCTTGCCCGCTGCCTCATCCCGCACGCGCTTCCGCGTCAGGCGATGGTCCGCGTACAGTCCCGTGTCGATGAAATCGTCGAGGTTGCACAGGAACGTCAGGTCGCCCTCGCGCACGTCCAGCCGCTCGCCTTTGCGTTCCAGCCGCTCGTAGCGGTGGCCGCGCGCGCCGGTGCGCCGCTGCTTCACGTGCACGTGCGCCAGCGGGATCTCCAGCGCCTGCGCGACCGCATTGGCCATCGCCGGCAGGAATTCCGGGACGTCGGTCTGGTCGCGCACATACTCGCCCAGGACGGCGTGGCCGGCGTACCAGTCCACCACGACCCGCAGCTCCGGGATGTCGCGGTCATACAGCCGGAACGCCTCGATTTGGTCGCGCGCCATGGTCTTGCGCAGGTGGCGGAAGGTCTTGCGGACGCGGTTGCCGAGCATGTCGGCCTGACGCTGGATGGCTTCCGTGTAGTTCACGGCACACAAAGCGTTTTGGTGTCGCAACCGTCGTAGGTGGGGCCATTGATCGGCTTGGATTTCTGGCACTCGTGGCAGTAGTACCGGCAATCCATGTGGTCGTCCTGGCCCGGCAGGCAGGAGATGAGCGCGTCGGCTGGCACACTGGCCGTGCCGCAGCCCGCGTAGTACAACGCCGCGTCGGTGCTCGGCGAGACCGTGGCTGGCGTCAACAGGCAGCCGTAGCAGACGGTCATCGGCAGCGTCGCCGCATCCGTGATGACGTTGTCGCCCGACAACGTGACGCCGGTGAACTGGAAGCTCAGGACGATTTCAACCTTGGAGAAGTCCTTGGTGCTCCCCGTCGCAGAGGCCCAGAAACGGCTGCGCCAGTCCTCGCCGATCGGCACGAACTTGGAGCCGACAAGCGCCTTTTCCGGCACCAGGTCCGCACCGGTGATGAGCGAACTCTGCGCTTCCATCGTGCCGGACATCGGGACAGTCCACGTCGTGGTCGTCGACGCGGGGCCGCCCTTCACGCCTGTGGCATTGCCAAACGGCGAAGTCTTCAACATCCCCGACTGAACCGACACGGTCATCGACGTCAGGTTGATGGTGTTCGTGTCCTGCACGTTCGGGTTGATGCCGGGAATCGCCGTGAGCTTGGGCAACAGGCTCTGCAGCGCCGGAAAGAACCGGTAGCTCTTGGACATCGCCAGATCCAGCACCGGGTGATCGAGCAGGCGCGTCGTGTCCGTCGCCTGGCAGCTCACGCCCGTCCGCAGCGGTTGAACCGCGCCGCGATATTGCAGCACTTGCGAATCGCCGCTGTGCGCGCAGCCGATCAGGCTCGCCGCGAGCACGCACGTCAGTCCTGTGATTTGCCACGTTTTCATCCGCTACCTCCGCATCCCGCCGACGGATGCAACCGCCGGCCGTTGCGCATGGGCTGCCAAGGCCGCCAGCATGCTCTCGAGTTCCTTGACGCGACAAGGACGAACAACCGCCCGTCCGATTGCTGCCACTTCGACAAACCGCAGCATCTCGCCGCGCATCTTCTTGTCCTGACCGAGCCGCCCAAGCACCGCGGGCGTCGCCATCGTTTCCCACTGGGTCGGCAGATCCAGCGCCTGAAAGCCAGCGCGCAGCTCCGCAGCCACGTTCGCATCGGCCGTGCCGTGCGCGACGGACAGCTCTGCCGCTGCGATCATCCCCAGCGCCACCGCGTCACCGTGCCGCAGCGTGAAGCCGGAATCGACCTCCAGCGCGTGCCCCAGCGTGTGCCCCAAGTTCAGGAGCGCGCGATCGCCTTGCTCGCGTGGATCCCGCGCGACCACTTCGGCCTTGAGTTCGACGGCGCGCTGCACGTGCGGCTTGAGCGCGGCCACCGAGCGCCGCCGCAGCGACTTCGCATCCCGCAGCAACGCGCGCCAGGCGTCGGCATCCAGCGCCACGAAGATCTTCGCCACTTCCGCCAAACCGCTGCGCCATTCCACGCCCGGCAGGGTCTCCAGCGCGCCGAGCGCCAGCCAAACCAGCACCGGCGGATGGAACGCGCCGACCAGGTTTTTCCCGACATTGAGGTCGATCGCCGTCTTGCCGCCCACGCTCGCGTCCGCCATCGCCAGCACGGTCGTCGGCATGGCAACGTGGCGCACACCGCGCAGCCAGGTCGCCGCGACAAAGCCGCCCACGTCCGTCGTCGCGCCCCCGCCAATCGCCACGAGCAGGTCCGAACGGTCAAACTGATGCTGCGCCAGATCCTGCCACAGCTTTGCCGCGGTCCGCAGATCCTTGGACTTTTCGCCGCCGGGCACTTCCAGCAGGACCGTCGCCACGCCGCGCGCCTTGAGCATCGCTTCCAGCGGCTCGGCCTGCACGCGCACCTTGCGGTCGACGATGAGCGCGATCTTGCCGCTTCCCGCCAGCGCCGCCAGCGCGTCGGCCGCGTCGCTCACATGGCCATCGTCGATGACCAGCGGATGCTCCACGCCTTCAAACGCGATCGTCGCGTGGACCGACGGCCGCAGC
Source organism: uncultured Myxococcales bacterium (assembly GCA_903850505.1). Classification (GTDB taxonomy): domain Bacteria; phylum Myxococcota_A; class UBA9042; order UBA9042; family UBA9042; genus CAIYBN01. Next base: position 30,177 of record CAINLT010000169.1, read on the forward strand.
GCCGCCTGCACCTGCCGAACGACGGCCGGCAGCGGTTGGGTCGCGTCCACGCGCCGGTGCGCGCGGGCGTACGTTTGCGCGCGACGCTCGGCCAGATCCCGCAGCGCCACGGTCTGTTCGAGGCGCGTGTGGCCCAGCAGCGGCCGGTCGCCGTCCTGCAGCGTGCGTTCCACGAGCGCGTCCACGGGCGCGTCCAGCCAAATCACGTGCGCCGCGGCGCGCATCCGGTTCATGCCGTCGTGAAAGCAGGGTGAACCGCCGCCGCTCGCCAGCAGCTTGCCGTCGCCTTCCAGCGCGCGATCGAGCGCTTCAGCTTCGCGCAGCCGGAACGTCGTTTCGCCCTCGCGCCGCAGCAGGTCGGCGACGTTGAGCCCGGCGATCTGGCCAATGTGCGCGTCCAGGTCGACAAAAGTCAGGCCTAACGAAGCCGCGACGCTCGCGCCTACGGACGTCTTGCCCGACGCGGGCATGCCGACCAGCACCACGTTCGCCATGCGCTATTTGCCCACGGAAATGGCGGTCGAACGATTGACGATGCGCGGCGTGATGAAGATGAGCAGTTCCGTGCGCTTGTCCTGATCGGAGTGGCTGCGGAAGAGCACGCCGATGAAGGGCAGGTCGCCGAGGATCGGCACTTTCTTGATCGCCGTCGAGGTCGAGCGCGTGTAGATGCCGCCGATGACCGTCGTCTCGCCATCGCCGAGCAGCAAATCGGTCTGCGCTTCACGCGTGTTCACCGAGGGATTGCCGTCCGCCGCGCGATTGGAGAAGTCCGGCTCATTCTTGGTGATGCGGACCTTCATCGCGATGTTGCCGTCCTGCGTGATGTGCGGCGTGGCCGACAGCAGCAAGCGGGCGTCAAAGAAGCGCGTCTGCACGCCTTGGGCGCTGACGACCGAGATCGGGATCTGCACGCCTTGGCTGATGGTCGCCGTCGTGTTGTCCAGCGTCAGCACTTTCGGACTGGAGACGATCTTGACCGTACCTTCCGTTTCCGCCGCCGAGAGACGCAGATTCAAGTTGGCCGCGCCGCCGAGCGAGCCGAGCGAGAAGCCAATCGCGCCGCCCGCGCCGCTACCGACGGCCGCCGGCAGGTTGACTGCGTAGTTTGGCGTCGTGATGGGAACGGAGCTGCCCAGGCCGGCGGTGCCGCCGTTGGAGTCCGCGCCGCCCGCGATGCCGAGCGCCGACGGGAAAGAGAGGCCCGTTTCGTTGCCGTACAAGCTGGACGCCGCGAAGTTGCCGCCCCACTGGACGCCGACGTCGCGGCTGAACGAACTCTGCGCTTCCACGATGCGCGCTTCAATCAGCACCTGCGGCGTCTGCGTGTCGAGCTTGCGGACCATCTCTTCAATCGCGGCAACGTGCTCCTCGGTGTCCTTGACGATGAGCGCGTTGGTGCGCGTGTCGACCGTGGACGTGCCCTTCTTGGAGTTCAGTTCCTTGGCTTGGCGCGCGATTTCCGTCGCCTGGCTGTAGTTTACCGGGATGATCCGGACGACGAGCTGTTTGACGTCTTCGAGCTTCTGTCGCCTTTCTACCTCCTGTTCAAACTCTTTGCGCAGCGCTTCACGCGTGCTGACGCGAATGACGCCCGATTGGCGCACGTAGTCGAGGTCGCGGGCGCGCAGGATCACGTCCAGCGCGAGGTCCCACGGGATGTTTTCCAGGTGGAACGTGACTTTGCCGCTGACTTCCGGGCCGGCGATGATGTTGACCTTGCCTTCCTTGGCGAGGAACGTCAGCACGTGCTGGATGTCGGCGTCCTTGATGGTCAGGTTGATGCGCTTGCCGGTGTAACGGCGGGCTTTGCGCCACGGCGCGCGAATCGGGTCAGCGTTGACGCCCTGCGACTCCGCCGCTGATCCGCCGCCCACACCGCTCGGGGGAGCACCGCCGCCGCCGGTATCTTCAGCCGCTTGCGCCGGCTGCGGCGCAACTGCCAGGCCTTCGCCGCCGGTCTTGACCGCGCCGCCCTTCTGGGCAAACGCCGACTTCACGCTCGTCGCGCGGGCGTCCAGGCGCTCAAAATCCCACAGGACGCGATCGCCTTCCACGCGCAGGCGGTCGGTCACGCCTTCGTTCAGGTCGACGACAACGCGCACTTCTTCTTTTTGGCCTTCCGGCGAGAACACCGTGACGCGGTCCATCGGCCCTTGCAGCCCGCCGGTGTCGTAGGTCTTCTGCAGCCGTTCCGGCACGCGCGCGCCCGTCACCCGGAGCACGAGCCGGTGCGCGTCGCGGCTCAACACCACAACCTGGCTCGCCTTGATCTGCGCGTTGAGCGGCAGCACGAGGTGGCCGCGCTCCTTGCCTTCCGCCGTGATCGCCACGTCCTGGATCAGCGTGCCCTGCACGTCGCCGCCGCGATCCTGCCGCGCCCGCTGGCGTTCCGCTTCCGCTTCGCGCCGCAGGCCATCTTCAGCCTTGGCCTTGGCCTGTGCCGCCAGCGTCTTTTGCTTCTCCGCCGCCGCTGCCGTCTGCTTGTCCACGTCCCGCTGCTGCGCCTTCTTGGCCGCCGCGTCCGCTTGCGCCGCCTGCCGCCGCAGCGTCTCCAGCTCTTGATCCTTGTGCGCCTTTTCCGCGCGCTCCTGGGCCAGCTGCTGCTGCAGTTCTTCGGCGCGCTTGCGCTCGTCCTGCGCCAGCTTGTCCACTTCCTGCCGCGACTCGCGCTCGCGATCGGCGCGCGATTCCAGCACGGCGATCCGCGCCTGCTGGCGCTTCAGGTAATCGTCCATCGGCGCGGTCTTGGCGGCCGTCGATTCCGCCGCCTTGCGCCGCGTCTCGGACTGCTTCAACTGCGACTGCAGCTCCGACTCACGCGCGGCATATTGGTCGGCCAGCGCCTTTTCCCGCGCCGCCGCTTCCGCCGCCATCTGTTTGCGCACGCCGGCAATTTCCTGCTCGAGGCGCTTCTGCGTCGCGCGATCCGCGTCCGCCCGCGCCCGCTCCGTCGCTTCCAGTCGCGCCTTCGCTTCCGTCACGGCCTTCTCGGCCGCCGCCACGCGCGCCCGATCCGCCTTGGAATCACGCTGCAATTCCTGCAGTTCCGCCGCGCGCGCTTCAAGCGTCGCCGTGAGCGCCCGCGCCCGCTTGTCGGTCTCTTCACGCGCTTTCTGCTGGCTGATCGCCTCGGTCCGCGCCGTGTTGATCGCCACTTCGCGCTCGCGCATCTGCTTGCGCGCATCACCCAGCTCGCGCTGCAGCCGCTTCTGGTCGCGCACCGCCGCGGC
>CAINLT010000170.1 GCA_903850505.1 uncultured Myxococcales bacterium
ATTTTCCTGCTGCTCGTCGGTCGTTGGCTGCAATTGCGGCAGCGGCGCATGGCGGGTGACGCGGCGGAGCTGCTGTACTCCCTGGCGCCGTCATCGGCGCGGCTGGTGCAAAACGACCAGGTCGAAGAAGTGCCGGTGGAGCGGCTGGCGGCAGGCGACGTCGTGGAGGTGCGCGCGGGCGATACGATTCCCACCGACGGCATCGTGGTCGTTGGCCGTTCGGCGCTGGACGCTTCGGTGCTGACTGGCGAGTCGCGCGCAGTGGATGTGGCGGAAGGCGATCGCGTGCACGCGGGGACGCTCAACATCTCGGCGCTGCTGCGGATTCGCACGGAAGCGACCGGCGAGGACACGCGGGTAGGGCGGCTGATGCAGGCAGTGGCGGAGGCGTCGCGGCGGCGCGCGCCGATCGTGGCGCTGACGGATCATGTGATTGGCTACTTCGTCGCTGTCGTGCTGGTGCTGGCGGCGATCACCGCGGCGCTGTGGCTCTGGCTTGACCAAAAAGTCGCGCTGGATCATGCGGTTGCCCTGCTGATTGTGACGTGTCCCTGCGCGCTGGGATTGGCGACGCCGCTGGCGGTGACGGCGGCTGTTGGCAAGGCCGCCCAGCGCGGGATTCTCGTGAAAGGCGGCGACGCGATGGAGCGGCTGGCCAAGCCGGGGCTGGTGCTGTTTGACAAGACGGGGACGCTGACGGAAGGCAAGATCGCGCTGATGCGTTGGCTCGGCGACGCGGCGGTCCAGCCGCGCGTGGCGGTGCTGGAGCAGCAGTCCGCGCATCCGCTCGCGCGCGCGGTCGTGGGGCATTTTGGGGAACAGCTGCCGCTTGCTGTGAGCGCGATCCAGCAAACGGTGGGCGGCGGTCTGGAAGCGCTGGTGGACGGGCACGCGCTGATCGTCGGTTCGCCGGCGTTCGTCGCGCAGCGCGTGGCGCACGTGTCGCCTGAAGCGCAGGCGTGGATTGGCCAATTGACGCAGCAGGCGTGGACGCCGGTGCTGGTGGCGCAAGATGGCGCGGTCGTTGCGGCGATGGGCTTTGGCGACCCGGTTCGTCCGGAAGCGGCAGCGTGCCTCCGCGCGCTGGAAGCCCAGGGCATGACCGTCGGCATCCTGTCGGGCGATCACCCGGACGTGGTGGCGGCGGTCGCGCGGCAGCTGGGCATTCCACCGGCTCGCGCGCAGGGCGGCGCGACGCCCGAGCAGAAGCTCGCGAAGGTGCAGGCGGAGTTGCTGAACGGGCCGGTGCTGATGGTCGGCGACGGCGTCAATGATGCCGCCGCGCTGGCCGCTGCAACCGTTGGCATCAGCGTCCACGGCGGCGCGGAAGCGAGCCTCGCCGCAGCCGACGTCTTTCTCACGGAAGCCGGCCTCGACCCGATCGTCACCCTCATCACCGGCGCGCGCCGCACGGTCCGCACCATCCGCCGCAACATCGCGTTCTCGCTGATTTACAACCTCATCGGCGCCGGCCTCGCGATGGCCGGCTTGCTCAGCCCGCTCGTCGCTGCCATCTTGATGCCGTTCAGCTCGCTGACCGTCGTCAGCAGCTCGTTCAAGTCGCGGACGTTTGACGAAGCGCGCAAGGGAAAGTCCGCATGAGCGTCCTCTATATCGTTGTTCCTTTGGCCATTTTGCTCTCCGGATCCGCCGTCGCCGCCTTCTTGTGGGCCGTGCGCGGTGGCCAATTTGACGACGTCCGCACGCCGGGCATGCGCGCGCTCCACGACGACGTGCCGGTCAAGGATGACGCGCCCGAGGCCTGAAAACTTGCCTCGCCTCGGTTGACGGATAATCTCGGGACGGTGGCGCTTGCCACGCGAGCCCGCCATGTCCACCGCAGCTCCCCGTTCGACAGCCTTCACGCGCACTTGGGTCTCCTCGACCTACTTCGCGCAGGGCTTGCCGTTCATGCTCATCAACTTCCTGTTCGCCGCGTACCTGACGGACATCGGCGTCAAGGAAGCGTGGATCGGCTACCTCAACTACTTCGGCCTCGCCTGGAGCCTGAAATTCCTATGGGCGCCCGCCGTCGACTTCTGGGGCACCAAGCGACGTTGGCTCGTCACGGTGGAGGGCGCGCTCGTCGCCGGCTTCGGTCTGCTGACACTCCTGATGATGCACGGACCGCGCGACGCCGCCGCCGCCGATCACAACGTCCTCCTCCAGGGCGCGATCGCCACGCTCGCGGTCCTCGCGGTCCTCGCTGCGACGCACGACATCGCCATCGACGGCTACTACATGGAGGCCATCACCGATCCCGGCGAGCAGGCGGCCTACACGGGCCTGCGCAGCCTCGCCTTTCAGGTCGCCAAGCTGTTCGTCCGCAGCGCGCTCCTCGCGCTCACGGGCTGGATCGGCTGGCATTGGGGCTTCGGCGTCGGCGCCATCACGCTCGCCATCTTGTGGATGTTCCACCTGGCGTTCCTCCCCCGCGTCGAGATCGCGCGCACGCGCCGCACCACCGTACCTGAGGCGATGCGCGGCTTTGGCCGTGCGTTCCTCTCCTACCTGCGGCAGCCGAGCATCCTCCTCGTCCTCGCGCTGCTCGTGACCTACAAGCTGGGCGACCAGCTCATGTTCGCGCTCAACACCACGTTCCTGATGCGCGAGGTCGGCGTCAGCAAGCCCGATCTCGCGTGGATCGGCGGTCTGCTGGGCAGCGCGGCGCTGACTGCGGGTTCCCTGACGTCGGCGTGGGCGATCCAGAAGTTCGGCTGGCGGCGTTCGGTGTGGCCGCTGACGCTCGGCATGAACCTGAACATTTGGCTGTACGTTTGGCTGGCCTGGTCGGTGGCGCAGGCCAAGATCGACCCGTCGCACGTCGCGCCAGGCTTGCCCGTCGTCGCGTTCATCTACTCATTTGAGCAGTTCGCCGGGGGCCTGGGCAGCTCCGCGCTCATCGTCTTCGCGTTGCGTACCTGCAATCCGGACTTCAAGGCCGCGCACTACGCCATCGCCACCGCGCTGGCCAGTCTGGGCGGCGCGACGCTGGGCGCGAAGGCCGGCGAGATCGTCACGCAAATTGGCTACACGCAGCTCTTCCTGCTGTCGTTCGCGGTGGCGATTCCGTCGATGCTGATCCTGCCGTTCGCGCTGCGTCTGCCACAGTTGCAGGATCCCGCTCGCTAGGCGTCGTATTTGTAGAAGCCTTCGCCGCTCTTCTTGCCCAACTTGCCAGCCGCCACCAGATCGCGCAGCAACTGCGGCGGCGCAAACCGCACTGGGTCAATCTCCCGCGCCAGCGTCTCGGCGATCGCCAACCGCACGTCCAGCCCAACAAGGTCCGTCAGCTTCAGCGGTCCCATCGGATGGCGGTAGCCCAGCTCCATGGCCTTGTCGATGTCAGCGGCGCTCGCCACGCCTTCTTGCAGCATGCGCATCGCCTCCAGCCCGAGCGCCAGCCCCAGCCGCGACGAGGCAAACCCGGCGACGTCCCGCACAACGATCGGCTCCTTGCCAATCCGCCGCGCGAACTCGAGCGCACTCGCCAGCGCCGCATCCGACGTGCTCTCCGCGCGCACCACTTCCAGCAGCGGCTGGATGTGCACCGGATTGAAGAAATGCAGGCCAAGGAACCGATCCGGGCGCGCCAGCCCGGCCGTCAGCAGCCGCAGCGGAATCGAACTCGTGTTGCTCGCGAGCAGCGCGTTGGCCGGCAGCGTCTCCGTCACAGTCTGGAAGATGCGCCGCTTCAGCTCGATGTTCTCCGGCGCGGCCTCGATGACGAGGTCAGCCAGCGATGCCGCCACCCGCAGGTCCG
>CAINLT010000171.1 GCA_903850505.1 uncultured Myxococcales bacterium
CGACGGCCAATTTGTTGTCGCGCGCCCCAACCGCTAGCGCTTCGCCAGCCGCGGCCACCAGCCAACGGTCCGCTCGGCCTGCACATGCGGGTGCAGGCTGAACCACTGGCGGACGATCTGCGGCGGCAGCTTTGCCTTGCCCGCAGGCGCGGCCATCCCGCACAGCTCCGCCAGACACACGGCCTGGTGCAGGATCATCGCGAGCTCCATCCACTGCCGCATCGCGATCGGCGTGTCGGGTTCGTCGGCGATCTGGAGCCGCCGCCCCTCTTCCTTCAACGCCAGCAGGCGGCGCTTCAGCTCCTCGCCGAACTCGCCCTTGCCCAGCGCCGCGACGCGCTCGCCGATCCACGTCAGCCAGGCCTCGTGCAGCTTGAGCTTCTGCACATCGCGCAGCGACTGCGCCGCAAGCACGGCGTGCGATCCCTCCCAGCTCTCCGTGACCATCGCGTCGCGATAGAGACGCGGCAGCGGCGAGAAATCCTCGATCGCGCCATTGCCCCCGAGCACTTCGATTCCCTTGTGGATCGACGCTGTTGTCTGGATCGACGTCCAGTACTTGTTCATGTTGAGGCCCAGCCGCAGCGCATCATCCGCCTTGCCGCTCGCCTCCAGCGCAACCAGATCCACCGTGCTCGCAAGCATCGCCGCGGCTTCCACGAAGAGCTCGCTCAACAGCGCATCCATACTCGGGAAATTGGCGATCGGCTGGCCAAACGCGTCGCGGAACTGCGCGTACGTCGACGCTTCCAGGAAAGTCCGCCACGCCATGCCGCTGCACGCCATCGCGTTGAAGAGCCGGGACGTGTTGAGCACGATCTCGACGACGTTGTGGAAGCCGCGATCGAGATCGCCCAGCTGCCAGCCGATCGCGCCCTGCCAGTCCACTTCGCCTGACGCCATCGCCCGCGTGCCGAGCTTGTTCTTGAGGCGGCGGATCGTGAAGTGATTCGGCGTCGGCGGCCCTTGCGTCGACGACCGGTGCGAGAGCGGCTTGACGTGGACCGCCTCACTCGTCGGCAGATCGTGCGGCACGACGAACAGGCCCAGCCCGCGCGTACCCGCCGCCGCCCCGACCGGCCGCGCCGTCATCAGGTAAAGCGGCGCATCGACGACCGAGCAGAACCACTTCTCGCCCGTAATCGCCCAGCGCGCCGGACTCGTCGCCGTCTCCGGCGCGATCAACTCCGCCGTGCACGCGTTGGAGCCGACATCCGATCCACCCTGCACTTCCGTCAGGAACTGCGAACCGTGCAGCCGCTCCGCGTAGTCCGGATTTTGCAGACGCGGCAGCAGTCCGCGCTTGAGGCCATCGTGCCCCACGCGCTGGATCGCCTTGATCAGCCCCGCCGTGCACGCGAGCGGACACACGTGCCCTGCCTCGCCATGCATGCTCGCGAGGTGCACGAGCGCCGCCTGCAGCACCGCGCGCGAGGGATCGCCCGTCACCGACATCACGCCCGAGCGGTAGATCTGCGCGCCGTACGCATGATACGCGGCGTCAAAGCGCACGCGCTCCTGGCGACGGCCGACGGCGTCAAAGCGGTCCAGCCGCGGGCCGAACTCCGGTTGGTCACAGCGAACGACCTGATCGTCGGCGCTGGCCATGTCCGCGCCAAACTGGTGCAAACGGGCGTGAAACTCGGCGCGCAGCTCCTGTGGCGCATACCGCGCCAGCAGCAGCGGCAAAATCGTGTGTGAATCATACCAATTGGCCGGCTGCGCAGCCTTCCAATCAGCCAACGCCTGACGCCCCTGAGCTATCGCATCCATCGCAACCCCCACCGACAACGCGTGCCGCTGCGCTTCCATCGCATGCCGACTCACGAATGACAAGTAGCGAACTCATTGTCCTGTGGACAGATTATCTGTTGACTGCATTTTGTCTTGACATTCATCAAGCAGGCGCTAGATCGTTGATTGCGTGTCTGGTGCTCCGACTGCTGAAAACGCTCCGTGCTTCTCAGCAGATTGGCAACTGGCCCAGGCGCAGCGAAGGACGGCGTGACCGCAGGCTTTGACATAGCGCAACTGGAACTGCTTGACAGTTATCGACTGCTCAGCGGCGCGGTGGTGGATTTGCGGCCTTCCTCGCTGCCGGCCCGGCTATTCCTGCTGGACATCGCCGCACGCCTCGCGCAAGGCCAAGGCTATCAGGAACTTCTGGCGCGGCTGATGCGCCCGGATGCGGCGATCTATGAAGGCCTGAGTCCGCTCTCGCCGGGCGTCCAGGATCTTCCGGCGCTGCGTGCCGCCAACGACCTCGTGTACCGTGCAGGCGTCGCGGAAGGCGCGATTGCGCCCGGTCCGGCTGAAGCCCAGGCCATTGCCCTGCCCGGCGGTCTTCGGCCGCTGATTGGCCGGATGCCTGCTGCGCGGCCGCGTGACGGCAGCTTGACGACCGAGGCGATCGTCACGGTCGGCGAAGCGATGGACATGCTGGGCATCACGCGCCAGGCGGTCATCAACTCCGTGCGCACAGGGCGCGTCCGCGGAGAACAGCACGGCAAACTGTGGATTCTTTCCCGGGAAGACGTGCTCCGCTACCGCATGAACCGCGACGAGCGGCGCCAGGCGCGCGGAGAACCGTAGGGCGCGCTGACAAAGCGTTGAGCAATCTGGCTTCTGCCTGCTACAGTTGCGCCACGGCCGCTGCGGCCACCTCAGGACTGCATGAGCTTGTCCCCGAAGATTCTGCCCCGTCAGCGCCGCGTGCGGTTGGCGTTGGCGCTGGGCCTGTCCCTGCCGGCGCTGTTGACCTCGCCGTTGGCAGTGCAGCCGGCGTTTGCCAAGGTGAAGGGCCAGTCGGCGGCGCAGTTGCTGCACGCGATCATGACGCACCCGCCGGGCAAGGAACGCGACGAGGCCGTGGACGGCCTGATTGAGCTGGGCGATTCCGCGTGGCCGGAAGTGCGCAGCCATCTGGATGCGATCGCGACGCAAAAAGGCGGCGAGGATACGGTCGTCGATCTGCTGCTCGGCTGGGGCCAGCTCAGCTACGACGAGGCGGTCGCGCGCGCGCCGAAGCTGGGCGACGTCGCGGCGCGGCGGCTGGTGCGGCAAGTCCTGCGCTACAAGGAAGACGAGCGGCGCACCAGGATCCTGACGACGATGCTGCAGCGCCACGACGATGAACTGCTGCTCCTCGTGCTGCCGGAGTTGCTGGCGACGGATCCGCCGCCGGTGCTGGCGCGGCTGCTGCAACTGGTGGATGACCCGCGGCCGAACCTGCGCGCGTACGCGATCGACACGCTGGTTGCGCAGAAGCACATGCCCGCGCTGCAAACGATCGTGCGGCTGCTGGGCATCGAGCAGTTGAAGCCGAGCGCGGACAACCTGAACCTGCGGCTCAAGCTGATCGGCGCGGCGGCGCGGCTGGGCGGAGAATCGGATGCGGCGGTGGATCCGCTGCTGGCGGCGCTGTCAGTGCCCGATCAGCGGGAAGCCGCGCTGGACGGCCTGCTGCACGTCGGTGCGCCCGCGGTCCGCCAAGCGATCTTCCTGCTGCGGACGGCCGATCGCGGCCGCATGGAGACCGCGCTGGCGGTCCTCAATCACCTGAAGATCCAAGCGGCGCCGCAGTTGGTGCCGCTGGTGGCCTCGCCGGAAGCGCGCACGCGCAACCTCGCAGTGGACGTGCTGGCGCAGTTGGCGGTGCCAGAAGTGCGCGAGGATCTGGTGCGAATGGTGCGCGGCAAGAAGGTGCCGGACCTGCGCCAGGGCCTGATGCTGTGCATGACGCTGTATGACGAGACCGTGCGCAAGCTGCTGCTCGATTTCCTCAAGGACCCGGACGTCGCCGTGCGCAAGCTCGCGGTGGAGCAGTTGTGGCGCGCCGCGGATCCGGAGACTTTTGCCGCGCTGCGTTCGACGGCGACGCGCGACGCGGACATGCATCTGCGGATGATGGCGACGCAGGCGATGGTCGGCGTGGGCGATCCCAAGGCAATTGACCTGCTGCGCAAGCTGGCGATCGTCAACAACCAGGAAGAGCGCCTGGCCGTGCTGACGACGATTGGCCGCGTGGATGATGAAGGCGGCATCCGCGCGCTGCTCGACCAGTTGGGCGATCCGTCTGACGAGGTGTTCCGCGCTGCGAACAACGCGATTCGGCGCATCACGTTTCACACCGGACCGCGCCGCGAAGGCGAGTGGACGGAATGGCTCGCAAGCGAGAAAGAGCGCGGCAAGGAACCGTACGAAGAGAAGAACGGCACGCTGCGGCGCTTCGAGGTCGATGGCCGCGAGCTGCAGTACCTGGAGCGGCAGGACGGCACGGAGCGGACCATTGTCGTCGTGTCAGGGCCGCCGTTTCGCGACGCGACGCACCTGGTGCCGCACGTGTGGCGGCTGGAGGACAACAACCGCATCGTCGTGCTGCAGCGCGGACCGGCGGAGCGCAGCGTCATGGCGCTGTCGGAGAACGACCGGGCGCGTGAGCTGGCCGGCCTGATCGATGCGCTGCGGGTTGAGAAAGTCGTGCTGATGGCGGATGCCGCGGGCGCGCACCTGGCGATGACCTACGCGGCGAAGCATCCGGATCAGGTCTCCCACGTCGTGCTGCAAGGCGGGCCGTTTCCGTCGAGCGAAGCGTTGAAGCGCCTGCCGTCGGAAGTGCTGCTGGCGATGCCGAGCCTGTGGCGCGATGATTTCCTGTGGGCGCTGAAACAAAACAGCCTGCTTGAAGCCAACGCCCGCAAACGCGTGCTGACGCGGAGCATGCTGACGGGCCTGCTTGCGGACCCGGATTTTGCCCGGCGCGTGACGGCGAACAACGTCTTTGACGACGGCTTTGAGGGCGAAACGCTGGAGCGCGCGGTCGCCGATGCGACGGCCGACGAGATCAAGGAGGTGCAGGTGCCGACCCTCCTGCTGGTGGGCGACAAAGCGCCGTGGGCGGCGTCAGCGCAAAGCGACGTGGCGGCGATGACCGGCGCGCAGAAGAAGATCGTCACGCTGACGCGGCTGAAGAACGCTGGCGGGATGCCGCTCATCGATGCGCCAAATGAAGCAGCGGCGGCCATTCTCGGCTTTCTGAAGAAGTAAAGAAAATCGCCACAAACATGGTTTGTCAGGGAGAGCCCGCGTCGGTTAGAGTCGACGTGGACTTGTATGCCTGAGGACCGACGATGACGAGCGCTGCGACCCCTTCCGATCACGCCTGTACCGACCGATTTGCTGCGCTGCGTATCCTGCTGCTCGTCGCCGGTCTTGCCTTGGCCAGCGGCTGCCGCGGATCGGCCATCGAGACGACGGCCCTGCCGACGCACGGGCCGGAAGTGGACATCGCGGGCGACGTGACGGAAGCCACGGACGCATCAGGCGTTTGCCTCGCCGACAGCGACTGCGCCCCGCTGGCCACGAGCGCGTGCAGCCAGGCCGTCTGCGAAATCCAGAGCCACCGCTGCATTGTCGCGCTGCTGCCCGAGCGCTCGGCGTGCGACGACGGCGACCCGTGCACGCTGGAATCCGTTTGCCTCGGCGGCGCCTGCACGATGCAGACCCCCAACGACTGCGACGACGGCAACCCGTGCACCAGCGACAGCTGCGACGTGAAGAGCGGCTGCACGCACCTCATCGCCACCGGCTTGCCCGGCGCACCGACCTGCAGCGACGGCAATCCGTGCACGACCGGCGACCACTGCCAGGTCGGCGCGTGCGTCGGCAACAGCAACATCTGCGCGTGCAAGGCGGATTCCGATTGCGGCTTGATCAGCCAAAAAGACGCGTGCGTCGGCACGATGCAGTGCAGCCAGGGCGGCTGCGTCGTTGATCCCGCGCAGAAGCTCAATTGCGACGACAAGAATCCGTGCACGATTGACCAGTGCGAAGCCAAGGGCTGCACGCACAAAGCGGCCAAGGAAGGCCTGACGTGCGACGACGGCAACATCTGCACGGTTGGCGAAACCTGCAGTGGCGGCGCGTGCAAAGCGGCGACAGCGCTGACGTGCGGCTTTGGCCAGGCGTGCCCCGCGGCGTGCGATCCCAAGACCGGCTGCAGCGGCACCGGCGACACGACGACGGCTTGCGATGACGGCAGCACATGCTCGGACCCCGACCACTGCCAGGACGGCGCGTGCGTTGGCAAGCCCGTGTGCGGCTGCCTGACCGACAGCGACTGCCCCGCGCCGCCCGCATGCATGGGCGCGGCTTCCTGCGTCGCCGGCGCTTGCACGATCAACCCCGCCAACGCCATGCCTTGCAGCCAATTCGGCCTGCCCGCGTGCCAGGAGAACGTCTGCACCGCCCAGGGCTGCGTCGCCAAAGCGTCGCCCGCGGGCTTGCCGTGCACCGGCAGCCTCTGCACGTCCGGCCAGACCTGTGACGGCGGCGGCATCTGCCAGGGCGGCCAGAAAGCCGACTGCGACGACAGCAATCCGTGCACGGTCGATGTCTGCCAGGCCGGCAAGGGCTGCGTCCACACGATCTCCGCCAGCGCGACCGTGTGCGACGACGGCAACCCCTGCACCACCGGCGAGACCTGCACCGCGGGCAATTGCGGCGGCGGCAAAGCCACGTGCAACGACGGTGATCCATGCACGGCGGACCTGTGTGACATCGGCATCCAGGGCCTCTGCCTGCACGATCCGGTGCCTGAGGGCGGCAGCTGCCTCGCGGGCGACCCGTGCCGTTCCGGCGGCGTGTGCACCACCGGCAAGTGCATCGGCGGCATCGTCCAGGACTGCGATGACTTGAGTCCATGCACCGTCGACCTGTGCCTGGAAGCGACGACCTCCGCCGGTCCGACCTGCCAGCACTTGCCGGTCAGCGCGACGACCGCATGCGACGACGGCAACGCCTGCACAAGCGGCGATACCTGCACCGCCGGCACCTGCCACGGAACCGGCGGCGGCTGCGAGTGCCAACAGGACAGCGACTGCGCCAGCAAGGACGACGGCAACCTGTGCAACGGCACGATGGCGTGCGTGGCCAACAAGTGCGTCATCAACGCCGGTTCCGCGATCGTCTGCCCGCTGCCTCTCTCCGCGTGCGTCACCGTGACGTGCGCGCCCAACACGGGCTTGTGCAATGAATCGCCCGTCACGCTCAGCCCGTCCGGCACGCCCGCCGGCTGCGAGGACGGCATCCCGTGCACGACCGGCGACCTGTGCAACAACGGCGTCTGCCTCGCCGGCGCGCCCACGACATGCGATGACAGCCTC
>CAINLT010000172.1 GCA_903850505.1 uncultured Myxococcales bacterium
GCAGCGTCGCGTACCACTGATGCTGGAGCGTGCCGACGGCGATGTGGTCCTTGTCCAGCGTCACGACGCGCACCGGCACTTGCGCCGGAATCGTCGCGGCCAAGCTGCCGTCCGATGCCGGCGGCACCTCCAGCGCGGCAAACAGCGGCATCCGCCCGGTCAGGGACGTCACCGTCGCATTCGGCATGTTGTGCAGCGTCTCCGCCGCCGGCACGGGCGAGACGTCCAGCGGTCCGGCGATCGACACCGGCACCACCGCACGCACGTAGGCGATGTCGTCCCGCAGCGTGCGCGCCGTCGTGGGCGACAGGTGCGCGAGCACCGCTTCAATCACTTGCACGCCGCTATGAACGAGCGTCGCGGTCTTGTCCGTGTCGTTCCACTTCCGGGCGTGCGGCGGATCCTCCGCCGGGCGCTGATACACCGCCACCGGCTGCGACCACGCGATCTTTGGATCCGTCAGCAGCACCGTCATCTTGGCGATCTTCGGGCGGTTCGTCGCGCGGTCTTCCGTCAGCGTCACCTGCACGAGCTCCGTGCGCGGGGTCAGCGTGCCGTCGCTCAGGTCCATCGGCCCGGCGGCGTGCGCCACCAGCAGGCTGCCATCGGGCAGCGGCGTCGGGTCGCGCCAGAGGCCATCCACGGACGGACCGGTCCGTGCCGCATCCTGCGTCAGGATCGTCAGCGCATGGCGGAAGTTCGGCAGCGTCGCTTCAGCCTCCTTGCCCTCCGGGATCTCCACCGCGAATTGCCGTTCCAGCACAGCGAGTTGCCCACCGCGCCAGCGGTTATTCTGGTCCATCAGCACCAGCGTCGCGCGCCCGTCCGCCAACTCGCGAATTCGGTAGAAGACCTGCGGATCTTCACTCATGCCAAAGTGCGGATGCGCTTCCGGCTGAATGTGGTAGGTCGAGTCATGGTCAATCGGGAAGCGGAAGAAGACGCCCTTGTACCCGCCCTCAGCCGACCGCTTGATGGTGTACGCCATCGTGCCAGCGAACTCGCCAACCGCGAGGAAATGCGGCGCCACTTCCGGCACGACCGTGTACGTCAGGCGCTCCAAGTTCTGGCCATCGGCGTCCATGACATACAGGTCCGCATTCTGGAACGACGCCAGGTCCGCGAGGTCCGCCGCGCGCGTCGAGCTGAAGTAGATGCGCTCGTCAGGCGGCGTGCCGGTCTTGGGCGTGAAACCGCCGTTGGGGCCCCACGTCGGCGCAAAGTTGCCGATCGTCAGGCCGTTGGCCGCCGCAGATTTGTCGCTGGTCAGCTGCTTCAGGCCCGTGCCGTCGACGCCAATCGTGTAGAGGTTGTGGGCGTCAGCGGCGGTCGTGCGCATGGAAAACACGATCGTCTTGCCATCGTGGCTGATGGCCGGGTCGCGCACGTCCGCAGGCTGGCTGTGCGCGCTCGCGGTGAGATTGACCGGCGCGCCGGTGTACGGCGGATCGAGGCGATAGAGATCGCTCCCCGGTGTGAACGGCGCGACGTCAAACGGCCCAGCAGCAGGCAGTGGCCCACCGACGAGGACGATCGGCGGCTGTGCCGGCGCGGCGTTCTCATTGCCCAAGGCCGCTTTGCGCTCCGCGGCGATCCATTCCAGGATGCCTTTGACCGTCGCCGAATCGCGCGGGTCCTTGCCGCCCTCCATCTCCTTGGCGAGGAAGATGTCATTGCCGCCCTTGTGCGGCATCCCGCCCTGCTCCAGCGGCAGGATCTTCGCCAGCAAACGCGACTGCAGCGGGTTGCCCCACATCGAGGCGTTGCGCTTGGCCTCGCCATACGTCGCACGCAAGTCCGCGCGGGACAGGTTGAGCGTGCCCGGGACGGTCGGCGCCTGGAATACCGCGCCGCCAAACATCAAGCTGCCGTGGCAGGTCGACGTCGCGCAGCCGCGGTCGATGAGCAGCGGATAGACGTTGGTGGCGAAGAGCTGTTCGTTCGCAGTGAGCGGCGCGTCGTTGGCCGCCTCGCCGCCATCGCTGACCGTCGCGGCCCAATCGGCGAGCGTGCGGTAGTCGGCGTCGTCGCGCGACTGGAAGAGCGAGCCCTTGAAGTGATACTGGCCACCCATCGCGACCGGCAACGTCTTGCGCAGGAAGCTGGAGTAGCTGACGTCCTCGGTCGAATTGACCTTCGCCTTGACCGACGCGAGCGCGCTGGGTACGTCCGTGATGCGTCCCGTCCCGTCAACCGTGAACGTCAGCCAGCGCTGCGGATCCAGCTGATGCTTGGCGTCCCCGGCGAGCGCGCCGTGGCAACTGCTGTCAGCGCAGCGCGCCTCAAGGACTGGCACCACCTTCTCCTGAAACGTGTCAGAGGAAGACGAGGTCCCACAGGCGGCGAGCGCGACGAGGGGCAGGAGAATGAGGCGAATCCGGAACGAAGCAGCCACGCGGACCTCCACGAGAACGTGTGGAAGAGCAAAGAAACAGCGGCGTTGAACCGCAGCGCATCCGTTTGACACACCACTGAAGACCTTACGCCGCTTGCCACGCGATTGCGAGTGGCTGACGAATCCAGAATTGCCGGGACACCCTTGGAATCGCGGACTTATTCGGTCCTAGTTGAACCGAAACCGGCGCTTTCAGGGCAGATCTCAATGGCGAATCAAGTGTCAGGGAAATGTCACAGCAGCAAATTTTTTGCTCGAGGCCGGCCAGAGAACCCGCTGGAATCGAACGCCGATCGCGCTTGACGAGGGGCGCGAGCGCGCGCAGAGTTTGCGACAAATCGCCGCGATCCCACACGAATCAGGGACGATTCGGCCGATTCCGGAGGCTCTCATGGTCATTCCCCCCCGTCTCATCCCCCTGTCCATCGCCGCCGCGCTGCTTTCCTGCGGCCTCGTCGCCTGCAAAAAGGAAGCGCCGACGCCAACGCCGTCTGCGAGCGCGCCGGCCACGCCCAAGGTCCTGCAGCGCAGCGATTTGGCCATGTTTGGCCCGTTGCCAGAAGCGTTTGACAGTCCGGCCAACCCGCCGAGCGCGGCAAAGATCGCGCTGGGCCAGATGCTGTACAACGAGAAGCGGTTGTCGAAGAACCAGGCCATCTCGTGCGCCTCCTGCCATGAGTTGGAAAAAGGCGGCGCCGATGCGCGCCCGACGTCTCCGGGCCACAAGGGCCAACTGGGTGGACGCAACGCGCCGACGGTGCTGAACGCCGCCGGGCAGTTCGTGCAGTTCTGGGACGGTCGCGCCAAGGACGTGGAGGAGCAGGCCAAGGGGCCGATTCTCAATCCGGTCGAGATGGCGATGGCGAGCTCCGAGACCGTGCTCGCCGTGCTGAAGTCGATTCCGGAGTACGCCGCGGCGTTTCAGGCTGCGTTCCCTGGGCAAGCCGATGCCCTGACCTATGACAATCTCGGCAAGGCGATTGGCGCGTTTGAGCGCAAGCTGGTGACCCGTTCGCGCTGGGACAAATACCTGGCCGGCGACGACGCGGCGCTTCAGGACGACGAGAAGGCCGGCGCGCAGGCGTTCATCGCCGCGGGCTGCACGGCGTGCCACAACGGCGTGCTGATCGGCGGCGGCATGTACCAGAAAGCCGGACTCGTGAAAGCGTGGCCGAACCAGAAGGATCTGGGGCGCTTTGGCGTGACCAAGCAGGAGGGCGACAAGCTGTTCTTCAAAGTGCCCTCGCTGCGCAACATCGCGAACACGGCGCCGTACTTCCACGATGGCAGCGCCGCGACGCTGGACGCGGCGATCAGGACCATGGCGGAGCATCAGTTGGGCAAACAGCTGACGGACGCGCAGGTAGCGGCGATTGCCAAGTGGCTCGGTTCGCTGACGGGTGAAGTGCCGACCGCGTTGGCAGCCGTTCCCAAGCTGCCGGCGTCCACGGAGACCACGCCGAAGCCGGTTGCGGATTGAACCGCGCGGGCGCCGTCCCTGCGTGAAGATATGTAACGGAGGCCTGATTCGTCACAGGCTCGTCATGCCGCTCCGGGCACGGGCAGCGTGAATGCGGGCAGTGAGGGCTTTCACCATGCCCCGCTGCCGCTGTCGTCGCGATTGCCGCTGTTGGCACGTAGCGTACGATCCCTGCCACGTCATGAAGGTGACGAGGGGAGGGATAATGACGAAGCATCTTGAACAGTTGTCTGTGGAATTCGCGACGGGTCGCGGTCGTTGGGCCGGTGTTGCGGTCGTGCTTGCCACCTCGTGGTCGTGCGCACGCGAAGCCCCGAAGGTCGCACCGCCACCGCCAGAAGTTCCAGTTGCTGAAGCGCCTGCGGTAGCCGCGCCCGTGGCAGCCTCGCCAGTCGCCGCACCGGTTGCCGCCACGCCGGCCGCCGCGCTCGCCCAGGACCTCATCACCGGCGCCTCCCCCAAGCCCGGCGACCTGCCGATGCCCCGGCTGAACGCGCCGAAGCTGGCCGTCCCCAAGGGCGGCGAAGCGTGGGCGCGCGAGTTCGCGAATACTCCGGCTGTCGGCGAACTGGGTGGCCCGCGCGCCGGTCTTTCCGACCAGGAACTCATCGACTTTGTCCGCGGCCGCGTCGCCTTCCGCGACGGACCGGGTGAAGCGGGCGGCCTGGGTCCGCGCTACATCCAGAAGGCTTGCGGAGAATGCCACTCGAATCCAGTCATTGGCGGCGAAGGCGACATGGACCACGCGCTCACGATTGGGATCCGCCCGGGCGAGGTCGAGGTCGTGTTCGTTCACGAGAAGTCGATTCCCGGATTCAAGCCGGACGTCGTTCCCAAGGGTATGATCCTCGCGAAGTCGCGCGCGCCGAACCTGTTGGGCGTTGGCCTCATGGACAAGAGTCCGCCGGGCGTCATCGCCAGCCACGCCGATCCGGAGGAC